>CALKYI010000215.1 GCA_938003665.1 uncultured Flavobacteriales bacterium | reverse complement strand
AGCGCCTTGAGACGCGTTTCGCGAGGTATTTCCCAGTCAACCAAAAGGGTTGTGCCCATTTGATCCAGCCCGACAACACCTCCTTTTTCATCTTCCATTCTTCCCGGTACAACCGCGCATGGAAAACGCGTGAAAGTCCGCCCGATGCCACTTGCGACCACGTTTCTTCGTGGATGGCCACATCAATGCCCTGCGTCCACAGCGAAAGGTGGAGAGCGTAATCCGCCAGCACGCGAAACGATGGATCGAAGGTGCAGGATTGAATGAGATCTCGACGGTAGAGCACGCCTTGGTGGTGGGTGGTGTTGCGCCATTGCATGCTGCTGTCCCAGCGTGCAGGGTAACGTGCGGGCACACCGCCCTCGCGGTCATCGCCCAGTTCGACCCCAAATACATGCAGGGCAGGGGCGTCTTCCGTGGAGTCATCTTCTTCCAAGAATTCCCTCCACGCCTCCGCATGGGGCAAATCGCCTGCGCCGGCAAACCACACCCAATGTCCAGATGCGCATTGCTTCCCGTAATTCATGGCCGGATATACGCCGCCGTCCGCCGCTGAGCGGATGTGGTGGATGCGGTGTTGATGAGTCAACAACCAGGCCTTGGTCTCCGCGCATCCGCCACCATCTACCACAATGATTTCGATGCGATGGGGGTCAATGGACCACAACGCTTCAACAGTTGCACGCAAGCCGTTGAGGTTGGATTTGGTCGGGATGATGACGCTGATGCGGAATCGGTCCATGGGAGGAGGGACTAGCTCGGAACGTTGGTGGTTTCCTCTATGCGACCGCCGGTGCAATGCAATACCCGCCCTGGGTACTGACTGAGTGCGTGGTGATCATGCGTGGCCATGATGACCGAGCGATCCTTCTGCACAAGGTCGTGGAGCAATTGGAGAATGCCGTGCGTCGTTTCGGGATCGAGGTTGCCCGTGGGTTCGTCCGCGATGATCAAAGGCGGTTCATTCAATAAGGAACGGGCGATGGCCAGCCTTTGTTGTTCGCCTCCCGACAAGGCATGGGGCATTTTGTAGCCCTTTGTGCCGAGCCCGACAGCATCGAGGCAAGCTTGAATGCGGCTTTCCCTGGCGGTGCCCTTGCTCCAGCCCGTCACACCCAGCACGAAATCCAAGTTGTCATGTGCCGTGCGATCTGGAAGCAGGGCAAAATCTTGGAACACGATGCCGAGGTCCCGGCGCAGGGTGTGTACGTTTTTGCGGGTGATGTTGGTCAAATCGTGTCCACACACGGTTCCTTCTCCTTGCGTGAGGGTTCGCTCGCCATACAGGCATTTGAGCAAAGAGCTCTTGCCTGAACCTGTTTTGCCGATGAGGTAAACGAGTTCCCCAGTGCCAATGGTCAAATTGACGTCCTGCAGCACAGCATGCTCAGCGATGGTCACACCTCCTCCAGCAATGTGGACCAGCGGTTTCTCGTTCATTCCCATTCAAATTGCGATTTGTCGACACGGGCGTTGGGTTGCACGTCGTCAATTGATGTTACCATGCGTTGGTTGTTGGTCTGCCGCACGATTTGGGTGGCGTATTGAATGCCCTCAAATTCACGGTATTCCCGGTATTCAACGAACACTTGTACGGGGCCGGTTGGTCCGGTGCGGTGCTCTTCACTGCGCTTGAGGAAGTGGGTGTTCGCGTCAAAAAATAGCCGTTGCTCGAGTGCGCCGTCGCGTTGCAATTCAACAACCAACTCCTGTCCATCCGGGCGCTGGTAGGTACCGATGATTTCAGCGCTTAGGTTTCGCTCGTCCAGTGCGAGCAGGTCAGCTGCGTACAGTCCGGGCTCGTAGCGTCGGTATTCCGCTTCGGGCATGGGACGGGGTTGCCCCATCTGAATGGAACGGCCTTTACCGGGTTGGACAAATTGCTCCATCATGGTTTGACCGTCAATGGAGATGGACGTGCGGTGACCAACACCATAAACTTCTTCAGCAATCAATTCCATCACCATTCCGCCTCCCGCTTCCATGGTTCCCGTGCGTCGGCATGACTTGAGGGCCGCGAAAGCCTCCATGCCTCCGCAGGCAGCGTAATGCGATTCGATGACACCCTTTGCGGTCAACCCATCTGGAACCGGGCCGAACGGACTCAATGGTTCGGCGTTCTGATCGTATCGCTTCAGGAATTGGGGCTGAGCGAAGGCGGACGCAACGGCCTGTGCAGAATCGATTGGACCGACCGCTACCACCTGCAAGTTCTGGGGCCGCAGGTAATTGATTGCCACGCGTTGAATATCGTTGGGACGAACGGTGGATGTGAATGATGCCCAAGATGAATCGACGGCTGCGCTGAACCAGCCTGGCCGGTCCATGTACAAACGGGCAGCAGCCATGGGCGATTGCAAAGCGTCCAGCGTCTCTTGGAGGGCCGCGTCTTTCCAATCGGCGAGTGCCTGGTGCGATGGAGCGGCTTGAGTGGAGGTTTTCATTGCCTCCTCGAGGGCCCGAATGGCATCGATGGCTTGGGAAGCACCGCCTTCCGTGACGAAATGCAACGTGCTCGCCACAGGATCGAGCACCACATTGAAAGTACCTGATGCTTCATCCTTCAGGTGCTGCGCCAGGAGCAGCAAGGGTAAGGCATCTGCGTGGTCAGGCTTCAAACGCATCAGCTGGCCGACAGCTGTGTAGACGCTGTCGCCCTCTGTGGCTGCAATGAATGCCTCATTTTGGCGGGGCCGTCCGGGTAGGGGAAGGGCCGGTTTTTGCAATGCCCGTTGCGGCCAATCGGCGAGGATGTCGGACCATGCTGGCGGAATTCCTTGCAGTTCGATGGGGCCAGCAAACACCAGTATGGCGTTGTTGGGATGCCAGTAGGCTGCTGCGTGGTCCATCGCATCGGATGCTGTGATGGCTTGGATGGTCGTGGGCATCACCCGTTCTCCGTACGGATGACGCAAGCTGAACATCTCTGCACTCAGCACGCGTTCTGCAACGGCCGGTGGCGCGTGATATTCCGCATCCCAATTCGCAATCCACTCTGATTGTACGCGGTCCCAGTGTTCCACTGGTTGGATGCGAATCCCCTGGAGGAGGATGGCGCCCCATTCGGCTGCAGTGGCTGCGTCTCCTTCTGCATAGAAACCGCGCGAGGTAACCTCCCATGCGCACTGCAGACCAGTGCCAATGGTATCCGATGCCCATTGGGCGGACAAGCACCGCGCCCAAGCTTCTCCGGTGCCGGCCTTCTCGACCTCAAGGGCCGGTTTGAAGGTCCACTCCATGGCCAATGCCGCAGCATCGTAGGTTTCCGAGGTTATCCAAACCGAGCGTAGGCCATTGGTTACTTCGGTCGTCTGGGATTGAATGGGTTGTTGGGCCTGAATATGCTGAAGGCTGAAGAAGGCCAGCATCCAGGCGAACGCGCCACGCTGAACAGCCTTCACAGAGGGGGGTATGAAACGCGTTGTGAACATCGAATTTTCCCCCCGAATATACGGTTCAGTCAACGGAGGCGCAGGCACTATATTCGGAGTGTGAAAGGAATGGAACTAACCAACGGCCATTGGGGGGTCGAAACCGTTTGGAATGCGGTCAAAGGCTCGCCCAATTTATCCTTGTCTGCCGATATGCAGCAGGCCATTAACCGGTGCCGGGAATACCTCGAGGCCAAACTGAATGCAGACGCTGATGCCGCGATATACGGCGTCAACACGGGGTTCGGAGATTTGGCCTCGACGCGTGTTGGGGCCGAAGCCTTGAGCCAATTGCAACGAAATTTATTGGTGTCCCATGCTTGTGGTGTGGGGGAGGCAGTCCCTGAGGACGTGGTGCGCGCCATGGTGTTGCTCAAAATCAAATCCCTTGGAAAAGGGCACAGCGGTGTCCGGTTGGAAACCGTGCAGCGCCTCGTGGATCACTGGAACGCGAACCTGTTTCCTTTGGTGCCGTCGCAGGGCTCCCTCGGCGCAAGCGGAGACCTCGCCCCATTGAGTCACATGGTGTTGCCCTTGATCGGTGAAGGCGAAGTGTTGATCGAGGGAACCCCTGTTCCTTCGAGTGAAGTGCTCGCCGCGAAAGGATGGAACCCGCTGGAATTGGGGGCGAAGGAAGGGCTTGCTTTGATCAACGGCACCCAGCTGATGCTGGCGTACGGCGTCATGGCCTTGGAGCGGCTCGAACGGATTGCGGATTGGGCGGATGCCGTGTGCGCTTGGTCGTTGGAGGCCTGGCACGGGCGAATGGAGCCGTTCGATCCCGCCATTCACCAGGTGCGCAACCAATCCAACGCTGAACTGGTTGCGCGCAACGTGACGGATTGGCTCAAGGGGAGTGCTTGGCAAGACGTGCCCCGCACCCAGGTTCAAGATCCGTATTCGTTCCGGTGCACGCCTCAGGTGCACGGAGCCAGCCGCAATTCGCTGGCGACAGCCCGGACGGTTTTAGAAAATGAGGTCAACGCGGTGACCGATAACCCGCTCATTTTTCCAGAACAGGATAAAGTGCTGTCTGGGGGCAATTTTCACGGCCAACCACTGGCTCTTCAATTGGAGGCCCTCGCGCTGGCGGCACACGAATGGGGCAGCATTTCGGAACGCCGGACGTTCAAGCTGCTGTCAGGCAAGCAAGGACTGCCCGCTTTCCTCGCTGCAGATCCCGGCCTCAACAGCGGGTTCATGATTCCGCAGTACACCGCGGCGTCCCTGGTGTCACAAAACAAGCAGCTCTGCGCCCCCAATGTGGTGGACACCATCGACAGCAGCAATGGACAAGAGGACCACGTGAGCATGGGGGCGAATGCCGCACTTAAGCTCTGGAAAATCCTGGACAACGTGGAGCAAGTGCTCGCCATTGAATGCATGACAGCGGCACAAGCCTGCGAACTGAGAAAGACAGAGGGCATGGCACCCGCATTGGCGGGGTTGCAGCGATCGTTGCGCCGCGTGGTGCCTTATGTAGCATCCGATGCCTATTTGCATCCTCACCTGGTGGCGGCGCGTGATTGGATGTTTTCACGTGAATTGTCAGAAGGCGCCGAACACAACGGTTGAGCACGGGTTATCTTGCCGACGTGATAGAGTTGAAGTCCATTCGCAAGGCTTACCAGACAGGAAGCCAATCGCTGACTGTGCTTAAGGGCATCGATTGCACCATTGAAGAAGGGGAGTTGGTGGCCATCATGGGATCCAGTGGTTCCGGGAAATCGACGCTGCTGAACGTCTTGGGACTGTTGGATGATTTTGACGAGGGCGCGTATGTACTCAATGGGCAAAACATGGACGGTCTATCCGAAAAAGCCGCGGCCCGCTACCGAAGCGACTTTTTGGGATTTGTTTTTCAGAGCTTCAATTTGATCAGCTACAAAACCGCCCTTGAAAACGTGGCGCTACCGCTGTATTACCAGGGCGTTGCTCGGAAAGAACGGCAGGCCAAAGCACTGGCCTACTTGCAGAAGGTGGGCTTGGCTGATTGGGCTGAACACCTGCCCAACCAAATGAGCGGCGGGCAAAAACAGCGCGTGGCCATCGCCCGCGCCCTGATTGCCAGACCGAAGGTCATTTTGGCGGATGAGCCGACCGGTGCGCTCGATTCGGTGACCTCGGATGAGGTCATGGCGCTGCTCAAGGAAATCAACAAGGAGGGAATCACCATTGTGGTGGTCACCCACGAAAATGAAATTGCCGATCAATGCGACCGCATCATCCGCTTGAAGGACGGTCGGATCGAAGGAGCCTGACAACCATGGTGGACCGGGATACTTGGCTGGAGATCTTCCATACCGTGCTCAGTAACCCACTGCGCACCGGTCTCACGGGCTTGAGCATTGCCTTGGGTATCTTCATTTTGGTCGTGATGCAAGGCCTAGGTTCAGGGTTGGAATCAGGCGTGAAACAAACCTTTGGCGACAATGCAGCCAACCTCATGCAGGTACGGACGGGCAATGCCCAACTCGCGTTTCGCGGCCGAAAGCCCAATCGACGCGTGGAATTGCACAACGCCGATGAACAGGCCATGCAGGACCAATTGGATACGGTTCCGGCGTGGAGCCGACTGGTGTACCGCTGGGGTTCGACCGTCCGATTCAACAACGAGCAAGGGTCGTACGGCGTTCGCGGCGTCGATCCTGACCAACGTGAAATAGGACAAGTGAACTTGACGGCGGGCCGATTCGTAAGTGAGCGTGACATTGACGAGCAACGCAAGGTCGCGGTCATCGGTGGTCAGGTGTTGGAAGACTTGTGGCCCCGAGGAACTCGGCCAGAGGACGCGGTGGGTTCATTGATTCAGGTGCGCGGCATTCAGTTTGCTGTTGTGGGTACGTTCAATCAAACGGGGTCCCGGTGGGAAAACCGAAGCGTTTACGTGCCCTTTAGCACCGCACAAAAACTCTTTTCAAACAGTGATGTGGTCAGCCGGGTGGCCATTGGCACCGGGGAAGCTTCCATCGATGAGACGCGGGAAACGACGGCATCGTTGACCACTTGGCTCAAGGACCGATTGGTGGTTCACCCCGAAGACGCAGAAGGCGTGTGGGTGGACAACCGCAACGAGGAGGCAGAGATGTTCCGCCAGATTTTTGGGGGCATTCGTTTGTTCGTTTGGTTTGTCGGGATGATGACCTTGTTGGCGGGCGCCATGGGGGTGGCCAACATCATGGCCATTGTGGTGCGCGAACGCACCAAAGAAATCGGTGTACGCAAGGCGCTTGGAGCGACCAGTGGAAGCATCGTCTCGCAGATTGTTCAGGAGGCGGTGTTTCTCATGCTCATCTCCGGTTGCATAGGGCTCTTGGCCGGCACGTGGTTGCTCCAAGGAATCGCACCGTTTGTCGACCATGAATTTTTCAGCAACCCGCGAGTCGACTTCCGTTCGGCGTTGTTGGCCTTGGGAGTACTCGTGTTTGTGGGAGTCATCAGTGCCATTGGGCCGGCATTGCGCGCTGTCTCCATTCGACCTGTAGAAGCATTGCGCGATGAATGATTTCAACACACCCAGAAGACGCATTTGGCGTCCCGACTGGGACGGGTTTTTGGAGTTGATCCAGGTCCTGCTTCAAAAGCCGGTGCGCACGGCGCTCAGTGGGTTGGGGGTAGGCTGGGGGCTCTTCATGATTATCATCACCATCGGTTCGGCCAATGGTCTGCAGAACGGGGTGTCCCAAGACCTGGGAGACATGGCCAAAAACAGCATGTTCATGTGGACCCAAAGCACGAGCATGGCGTACAAGGGGTTTCAGCGCGGTCGTCCTATTGATTTGACCATTTCGGATGTCGAATACCTGGCCGCCAACAGCCAGGTGCTAGAAGCGGTGGCTCCCCAAAACCAGCTGGGCGGTTGGCAGGGCTCGAACAACGTCACCCGTGGGTTGAAAACGGGGGCCTTTACGGTGTTTGGAGAATACCCGGAACAACAACTTATTGAGGCCCGACCGCTCTTGACCGGCCGCCACATCAACGGCCGCGACATTGAAGACAAACGCAAAATCGCCGTCATTGGTGAGCGGGTTCGGGACATCCTTTTCGCTGCAGACGAAGAGGCCATCGGCGGTTCGATTCGCATCAACGGCGTCAATTTCACCGTGGTGGGCGTGTTCACCTCCATGCGCTCAGGTGAAGATGCCGAGGAAGACTTACAGAGCATCCGCATTCCCTTCACGGCATTCAATCAGGCCTTCCACATGGGGGATGATGTGGGATGGCTCTGTGTGTTGTTTGATGAGCAAGTGAACGCTGACTCCGCAGCGGCGGAAATCATGTCAGTTCTGAAAGCGCGGCTATCCATCCACCCGGACGACAACCGCGCCTTTGGTCATTGGACCGTTGCGCGGGAATTTGAAGAGATTCAATCGGTGTTCAGCGCCATCCGTTGGGTCAGTTTTGTGTTCGGTGGGTTGGCGCTGTTGGCAGGGATCATTGGCATCATGAACATCATGCTCATCACCGTTCGGGAGCGCACCAATGAATTGGGCATCCGGCGCGCGTTGGGGGCCACCCCGGGCGTCGTAGTGCGGCAAATCATGGGGGAGACCCTGCTGTTGACCGTCTTATTCGGGTTGCTAGGTGCCATCCTCGGCGTGGCGACCATCGAGGGGATTGATGCGTTGTTGGAGACGATGCCCGACATGCAAGGGGGCAGTTTCCGGAATCCAGAAGTATCGATAGACATAGTATTGCAATCTTTGCTGACCATGGTGGTCATGGGCGGATTTGCGGGCATTCTGCCAGCATTTCGGGCCGTATCCATCCGACCAGTAGAGGCCATTCGAACCGAATAACCATGAAAAAAGGACGCTTATACACCCTGATTGCCTTCATCATTTTGGTGTTGGCAGGAGCGGCTTACACCTTGAACCACCTGTACGAACAAGAGCAGCAGGAGGAGGCTTCGTACCGCACAGAGTCGCCTTCGACCGGTGACATTGTCATCAAAACGGTCGCAGCGGGTTCCATTCAACCCCGCCAAGAGATTCTCATCAAGCCGCAAATCTCTCGTATCGTGCGCCGGGTGCAAGTTGAAGCTGGGCAAT
>CALKYI010000214.1 GCA_938003665.1 uncultured Flavobacteriales bacterium | reverse complement strand
AATAGGCGATGATGCCGCGGAAAGGATTGTAGACGCTGTCGAAAATCATCGCCTGCAACGGGGCTTCCGGATCTCCTTTTGGCGCAGGGACGCGTTCTACAATGGCTTCCAGAATGTCTTCCACCCCGAGTCCGGTCTTTCCGCTGGCTGGGATGATGTCGTCCATGGAACATCCGATGAGGTCCACGATTTGATCACCTACCACCTCTGGATCGGCCGAGTCCAAATCCATTTTATTGAGGATTGGGATGATTTCCAGGTCGTGCTCCAAGGCCAGATAAAGATTCGAAATCGTCTGAGCCTCAATTCCTTGCGTCGCATCTACGATCAGCAAAGCCCCTTCACACGCCGCGATGGAACGGGATACCTCGTAGCTGAAGTCCACGTGCCCCGGAGTATCGATCAAATTGAAGACAAACTCCTCTCCACTTTTGGCCTTGTAGGCCATTTGGATGGCGTGGCTTTTGATGGTAATTCCCCGCTCTCGTTCGAGGTCCATATCGTCCAATGCTTGGTCCTGCATCTCGCGCTCTGTAATGGTTCCAGTGGTCTGGAGCAGGCGATCGGCCAAGGTGCTTTTACCGTGGTCGATGTGGGCAATGATGCAGAAATTTCGAATGTGATTCATCGCAAAGGATTAAGGCACAAAATTAACGCGGAATGCCCACTGTCCTTGAGATTGGGATTTGGATATTTCATGGGGTTGCCGGATGCCTTATATTTACGAACTCTACAATCGGCTGCGCTGTTGAAAACTCGTGCGGCTGAGCGTGGTGCCTGATCAAAGAAACCCTGCTTAGATGATTCGATTCATTCTCACTTTGGTGCTGTTCGCTGCAACGAATTTTGTTGCTGCACAGGTTGATTACACCGTCCACAACGAAGCTCCCGTTCCTTACGTGCAGCCTTCAGAAACCCACATCGATGGAATTCTGGAACGCTACGGTTCCTTCAAAGGAGCGGTACTGAATATGAACCGAGACGAATGGGAAGTCTTCCGTGCGTGGGAGGGCTACGACCACGCCGAAGTCATTCGCATCCGGAAAGAGCAGAAAGCCAATTGGAAGGCTGAGCACGCCGATGAAATCGCAGAACGCAAGATGCAGCGCATGCTTACGACCAGCGGTTGCGATTGCTGGATTGAGCCGGACGAATCCTACACCCTCATCACGGATGACGACCAATACTACACTTCGGGTGCCGGAATCAACGTTGACTTTTCGACTGCCCCAATCCAGTTAGGATTCGATTTCCAGATGTACGGGGAGACTTTCACCCAGTTTTACCTGAATTCGAAAGGATCGGTTTCGTTCAACAACTACACCATCGACTGGACCCCAGAAGAATTTCCGACGACAACGGACGGCGTATTCCAAATCGCTGGGTTCTGGGCGGATTCGGACTACCGATTGTCAGGGGACATTTACTACAAAATCACCCAGGACGAGGTGTTCATCAATTTCGTGGATGTCGGCTACTACAACCAGGGAGCCGACCTCTACAACTCATACCAAATCGTCATCACGAGCGAAAATTCTGATTACCTGCCCGACGGGGCCAACACCCAGATGTGCTACTTGGATATGAACTGGGCGCACGGCGACGTTGGTGGATCCAATGGTTGCTGTGGAGACAGCCCCGCTACAGTGGGGATGGACCACAGTGATGACTTTGGTCAATTCCTCCAGTTCGGTCGATTCAACACACTGGATGATGTCTACAACGGTCCGATGGGCACAGGTCCGCAATACGATGATGGGGTGGATTGGTTGGATTACCGCAGTTTCATCATGGATTCAGCGGAAGACAGTGAGAACCTTCCTCCCTTCCCTACGGCGAATGTCGGATGTGATACGCTGGTCATGTGTTTGGGGAACACGTACGAATTGGATTTGAGCTTCTTGGGGCCAGAACCGGACCAAACCATCACGGTTACCTCAACGGATGTGCCGGGCTGGGAATACACCATCACGGAGGAGGACGATCTGGCAAACATCACCGGTGTGTTTACGGCCCAAGCGTCCAACGTCGGTATCCAGGAGATCACCATTACGGCAACGGACAATGGTTCGCCAGTGGGCGAGACAGTCAACACCCTGATCATTGAGGTACTGAACATTGAGCTGCCGGAATTGACGGTGGAGGGCAACACCGCCATTTGTGCGGGAGGTGAGTTGGAACTCACAGCCACAGGCGATTTCGATGAGATTGTCTGGTCAAATGGCGACACAGGCCCAACCAATACCTACACTTTCGGTGGAACGTTCTTCGTAACCGGTTACATCGATCAGTGCACGGTGGTCGAAGAATTCTTCGTGGACCAGAGCCCGTACTTCTTGCCCGACGTGGTCATTGATCCGCCCGCTGTATGCCCGGGTGAAACGGCCTTGGTAGTTGTGGATTCTCTGGAACAGTTGGAATATGACATTTACCAATGGGATGCCGACTGTAACGGACTCGGTGGGGAAGTGGTTTCCATCGTCGGTGATGCCGGAGCCGAACTCACTGCAGGCACTTACCGATTGCTTGTCACCGATGAGGACGGTTGCCAAGGGCAGCGCGTGTTCATCATTGAGACCATCGGTTCGTACATCCCTGAAGTGACCATCGATCCCTTTTGCGATGGAATTCCGGATGAGGTGGTCTTCGAAGGCGGCTACTCCAGCCCGCAAGAAGGTGCACTGCTCGTGTACATGAGTTCGAATGAAGATTCAGGTTGGGGTGGAAGCTACCTTGAGGTGGTCATCAATGGCGAGGACAGCTACATTCTGACGTCAAGAAGCTCGTTCCAGCAATTCGATTTTGACATTGCAGCAGGTGATGAAATTGAAATCATTTTCTACGAGGACATCAGCGTTGATAAAGATGTATTGTAGGTGTCGG
>CALKYI010000213.1 GCA_938003665.1 uncultured Flavobacteriales bacterium | reverse complement strand
CCGCTGAAGATGATGAAATACGGCTCGAAGTCAAAGGCATCGTAGATCTCACCCATGCTCGTAAGGCCGATTTCAGATGTCGCAGCGCCATTGTCGTCCGCAGCGTCAGAAATCCCGCCTGGGTTTAGTTCATCAAGGTTGTCAATGTTATCGATCTGACTCAAAATCAACGCCCGAGCATTCAACTTATCCAGCTCGTTTTGAGCAAGCATCTTCTTCCAACTCGTAATGATGTCGTTGTAGTAACGCACCGAATCCTTCAAGACCCGGTCTTGAGCTCCACCAACATACGTGTAACCCAAACCGCTCGTCTCACTCGTGCTGTAGTTGGCATAGAACAAGGGTGCCGTAGGCTTCAAATCGGTATGTGCATCAGCAACCGCACTATGGAACAAGAGCCACCGCGGGTCGTCGTTGTTAGCGAGGTACATCCCTTCTGGCTGAGAGCTTTCCTCTTGCCAGGGCTCTAGAGGAGCATACAATTGGTTGCCGTTGCCACCAACATGAGCCGTGAAGTAGGCGTTGCGAAGCGCTTCTAAGTTGGGGATGTTGTATTGCTCAATTTCCAGCTCCGTCTTCAAGAACCATGAAGCAGGACCCGGCTGGACGGCTGTGGCATCTTTCCAACCAACGTAAATCCGCTTTGAAGCGTCCTGATCTTGGTTGGTGCCAACTCGGTTAAAGCTCAGATAAGGAAGGGACGTTCCGTCTACCGTGGCATCATCGTCATGCTCATAAACAGACTCAAGGCCAAAGACCTTCTCTTTGGACATCAGGATGTTTTCTGTCTTTCCGAAGAAAAGGTCTTGGTTGGAACCACCCGTACCGTCCTGTTCATCGCCACTCGTAGAAATCGCCTGGTTAAACGTCAGTTCGGTCGTCGACTCATCCGAGTTATTGCTAGCACCTCCGTAGGTAGCACCGGCTGTGATGTCGAATGTAGTAGACATATCAATGGTTTGTCCGACACCAGCCCAAATACCCCCTCCGAGGCCTGCAAATCCGCCAGCCATGATCTGCCGCTCTTGGTCGACACCGAGGTGTGTAGTAATGGAAGAAGCCCCGTCGCGGTTGGTGCTTTGTGAAATGACCTTGCTCTTCGAATACGTTGCACCAGATTCAAGCGTCATGGAAGAACCGTCACCCGGCGGATCGCGCAAAATCAGCTCCATCTGATTGATGGTAGAAACCGGCGTAGCGCTCTCAATCGTATTGCGACCGAACACCAACGCGTCAAATGAATCATAGACCGGACCGCTGAGCCCCATCTGAGCCGCCTGAGTAGCCGAGTACACCTCCCAGGCGTTGGCAATCGTGATGCCTGATTCTTTTAAGGTGAGCCCAAAGGTCTGCTTCGGAGCTACTGCATCATCCCCCGCCCAACCAACGTGTGGGTAAATCGCGTAAGCGTGCGGAACGCCAGTTGAAGGAATCGAAGACACCGTTGGCTGCTCTCCAGCAAATGCGCTTAACTCATCCGATACTTCAATTACGAGGTCAGGGTTGCTCGATATTAATTTTTCATCCACATCGTGCTGAACGCCGTTGTAGAGGTAACTACACGCATACTGCTCAACAGCCGCAAGGCCCAAGCAGTAAATGACCTGCTCTTTAACCACCGGATAACCCAACGCCAATGGGTTAACGACAGTAGCCGTATCCCAGTGGTTGCGCAAATCGTACTCATACTGCGTGCCCGCTACCCACTTGGTAAGTGTATCCATCCCCAAAAACTGATTGAGCACAGCAGGAATGGAGTCCAACGGTGGGCATGTAGGCGTACCGTTAATGACAATTCCAGGGGCATCCTGCCACGTGAGGATCTTCGGGTTCGCTCTTAAGATGACGTTTTGAAGGGCATCGATTCCTTCTGGCAATGTCTCTGTTTGAACATCCGCCTCCGTTGCATTCTGGTTGATCTCCGTGCGCAAATTCAGAACGAATTGATCAACCTCACCATCGTACCACGGCGTACCAGATGGTTCGTTGTCCACCGCCGTAAGCGCGTCATTCACAACTACAATGGCACCAGGATCGTCAATGGGATTTACAGATCCGCTCATGTAGCCATTTACGTCATCAAAGACCTGGCTGAATGCGGCATCCTGTTCCTCGCCAAAGGCATCGCCAATCACGTACATCTCTGGCAAGAGGTCCGCGAAATAACGGCCCGTTGCATCGGTCTGAATCGGTACTGCAGGGCAACCATTGAGTGGGTAATAGTAGGTGTCCCCACGAACGACCCAATCATTTGATGTGGCGGTTCCATCGGGGCTTTCACTAACGCCTGTGTAGGCGGTATCTACTGGGAACAAGAAGAACTTTGCAAAGCCCATGTTGTTCTCCGTGGTGCCCCAGTCTGCATCGGCAGCCGCATCACCGCCAATGACCAGACCCGCAGCCTTCTTGGTCGTTACATCCCAGAAAGTCAGTTCCTGCCCGGGAGCGGTTTGATCCGTTACAATTGTGATGATCTGAGCGCCGTCTGAAGCAAATGTGTGGCCTTGTTTGGCAACCGAAATGGTATGGGTTCCGATCGGAACCCTGATGGTCGCATATCCTGCTGAATCCGTCGTTACCGGGGCACTATTCACATCCAAAACTGGAGCGCCATCAATTGACAGCGCCACACCGCGCGCGGGACAGTAAGATTTTTCCGGATCAAAAACAGGTAGCACATCTGGTCCACCAATAAGGTAATCCTGATGAGTACCGAGATCCTCGCCATAAGCGTCAGGATCGTACGCTGTTTCTTCAAGCTCCTGGTAGAACACCTGAATCCTCTGCTCGAAACTAGACAGGTCCGTGAA
>CALKYI010000212.1 GCA_938003665.1 uncultured Flavobacteriales bacterium | reverse complement strand
CCTTCTTGTTTTGCGCATCCAGCGAATACCAAAATGACCAGGCTCAAGCCGAATGCAAGGGGATGTAAATGTTTCATTGAAGGGTTAGTTCAAGGATAATGTGATTTGTGTCACCAAATATAACCCGATATCAGTCACAAAACGACTGATTCTCAGCGATTCGTTTTGAGTGGTAAATCGGTCTTTACCTTGACTTGCTCTGCCTGAACCAAGCCCACAACCGCACCAGCGCCTTCAGCAGCAACCAGGCTCCACCGATGACCACCGCAAAGCTGATGGCCGTCACAAAGGGACTCGGCACACTTATGTAAAGGGGCATTGACACCACGGCAGAGGTTGGTGACCGAAACTAAGCAAACGCGGCTTGGGGAACAATTCCATCCCATTTACCTTGGCGTTAGTTATATGCTCCCCTTGCACACATGAAACACGCAACTCCCACTCTCGCCGCCCTCTTCGGATTGATGTGGCTCTCTCCTCTTTCGGCCCAATTCAACCCGGTGGCCATCGCCCCGATGATGGAGTACCGGGAAGCCCACGCATTGGCCCCTGTGGCAAATGGAATGCTCGCCGTCGGAGGATTTGACGGGAGCACCACAACGGCCGCATGTGAGTGGTACGACCCTGCGAGCGACGTGTGGACCAGCGTGGCTTCGCTGCCCGAACCGCGGCAAGATGCCACCGCTCACGGGGTGGCCGATGCGGTGTTTGTCATCGGAGGTTGGAACGGTGGGAGCACGAATTATGATGACATCTTGCGGTACGATGCCGCTGGTGACACTTGGTCTGCCGTGGCGACCCTGTCCCATGGTCGGAGCGGTCATCGGAGTGTCGCCACTTCCGAAGGCATCTTGATTTGCGGCGGTTACGACGGCAGTGCGGATTTGGCCAGTTGCGACCTGTTCAACACCACCACGTACGACGTCACCCCTGTCGCAGACATGGCCACTGCACGTTCGTCGTTCGCCATGATGCACTACGAGCAGGAAGGCAGTGAATTTACCCTCGTGGCCGGTGGGTTCAACCCGGCTGAAGGGTTCCAATTAGCGAGTTGTGAAATATTCGATGGAACGAGTTGGTCGGCGGCCGCGGATTTGCCTTGGGCCGTAGACAACCTTGCCGGCACGGTGACCTATGGCGGCATCGCGCCCATCGTGAGTGGAGGGCGCATTTTCAACGGCGCAGCCAACCTTTTTGAAGGCATTGCGCAAGGCGCTCTGTACGATGCGGGCATGGACGCCTGGTCGGTGTTTGACCTTCAAGCGCCACACAGCTACCACGGCATGGCCTCGAGCGAAAGTCCCTCCTCCCACATTTGGATCACCGGAGGTGCCCACGAGACCGGAAACGGCGTGACCACCACCTTCTCCTACGCCGAAGAAGGCATCCTCGAGTCCATGGCCCCTGTCATTCCGTTTACGAGCATCACCGACCCCATGGAATGCGCGGGGCGGTTCCGTGCGGCTGCGGCTTCCAACGGAGAGTGGCTGTACGTCACAGGGGGCGACGAGTCGTACATCGGTACGGGCTATAAAATCAACTTGGGCATTTCGAATGGCCTCTTATCGGCACCGACTGCCGGAAACTTGAGCGCATTCCCCAACCCATGCGTGGGGCGTTCTGTGTTGATCGGTGCGGACGACGGCACAGGTTGGGAGGTGTACGACAAATCGGGCCGCCGCGTGCTGACTGGGACCGGTCCCAGACTTGAATTATCGATGGTGTCGGCGGGTGCTTATACGTTGCGCACCGCGGACGGACGCACCGTAAACCTCATTCGGAAATGATGCGAATCACCTGCATTGCGCTCGCGGTCGTCGCGGCTTGGGGGAGCTTCGGTACCGCACAGGCCCAAGGGTACACGTCCTATTTCACCGGCAATGAGACCGATGCCGTGGTTTCGCCGCAAGGAGGTGCGTGCCTCATGGGGGGCGCGGGCGAAGACGACCATGCCATGACGTGGTTTTTGGAACGTGTCAACGGCGGCGACGTATTGGTGCTCCGCTGCTCCGGCAGCGACGGGTACAACGATTACCTCTATTCCGACTTGGGCGTGGACATCAATTCCGTGGAGACCCTGGTCTTCACCAACCCCAACGCCGCCGACTTACCGGAGGTCCACGAGCGCATTGCCCAGGCCGAAGGCATTTGGTTTGCGGGCGGCGACCAATGGGACTACGTCTCGTATTGGCGCAATACACCGGTGGCCCAATTGATCAACGAAGGCATCGCAGAACGCAACATTGTGGTGGGCGGCATCAGCGCCGGCATGGCCATCCTGGGCGAGTACTACTTCTCAGCGGTGAATGGCACGGTGACGTCCGCAGCCGCCTTGAACGCTCCGTACATCACCGACGTTGTTGTGGACTCTACCGCGTTTTTGAATGTCCCTTTCATGGATGCGGTCGTCACGGATACCCACTACAATGACCCGGACCGCAAGGGCCGCCACACCGTTTTTCTCGCGCGTGCCCTGACTGACTACGGAACCGTCACCCGCGGCATCGCCTGCGACGAGTACACGGCGGTATGCGTGGATGAAAACGGTACGGCGCGGGTATTCGGTGAGTACCCGGATTACGAGGATACGGCGTACTTCATTGCGCCGAATTGCGAATTGGCCAATCCCGCTCCCGAAATGTGCGCCCCGAACAACGCCTTGGAATGGAACCATGCCGGCGAGGCCTTGAAGGTTTACAAAGTGAAAGGAACGCCGGATGGCAGCAACACCTTCGACCTCAGCACGTGGCAATCGGGTGAAGGCGGCGCGTGGATGCATTGGCACGTCGTCGACGGGTCATTTTACGAATCCGAAGGCATGGCGCCGGCGTGCGAATTGGCTACGCCTGCGCCTGATGGAGGCCAATTCGTGGCCTACCCCAACCCCGCATCTGACCGCATTTTCATTGCAGCCGAGTCCCCGCAAACGCCTACTGAATTGAGCATATTCGGCCCGAATGGCCAGCACCTCGAAGTCCCGGTCTCGGGTGTCCGTGGAGGGGTGGAATTGGACTGCTCTACTTTGCCCAACGGCATGTACCATGTTGCGTGGGGTGGTACCGGCGTTTCGTGCAGGTTTCAGGTGCTCCACTAACTCAATCCACGCCCAACTGCTGCATCAACTTGAGGATGCGCTTAGCGACCGTTTCGGGTGATTTCGCACTGGATATCTGATGAATGGCGTTGCGGCGTTTGCCCGGGAGCATCGCATCAAACTTGCGCTCAAAATCGGGATCATCCGCCAGCAATTCGGCGAGGTCTTCGGGCAAAGGCATGCCGTATTTGCTGGTATCCGGAACCATATC
>CALKYI010000211.1 GCA_938003665.1 uncultured Flavobacteriales bacterium | reverse complement strand
CTTTCGAAAATTGGAGTGCAAATATAACCAATCCTGACGACCTTACAAGGGGTTTAGCCAAACCCAACAATTCAACGTGGAAAAGCCGGGCGGATTCCCCCTGCAGGCGGGCGTTTCCCGTCTTAGCTTTCATTGCTTCAAGGTCCGACCCGCCATGTTCAAATCCAAAGCGAAGACAAAACCCAAATCCAAGCCGGCACCCAAGGCCAAAAAGGCCAAAAAACCCAGCCGGTTGCGGGTGTTCTTCCAGTCCACGAAAACCTGGTTTGGCGACCCGCGTGTTCAAGCTGTGCATGGTGTGTTGATGCTGGCAGGATCCATTTTCATGGTCATTGCCTTGGTCTCGGGGCTCTTCACGGGGGCGAGCGATTACGCCTTGGTTGCTGAAGGCGTGGCAGATTCGCCCGTCGATGCCAGCCGAGAGCCGTTTCACAACTGGCTTGGCGGAGCCGGCGCGCATTTTGCCTTTTGGCTGGGGCGTCAGGGATTCGGATTGGGTGCGCTGGCGCTGCCCGTGCTGCTCGGACGGTGGAGTTGGTCACTGATCACCCAACGGCCCTTGGGGTCACGTTGGACAGCCATCTGGTACGGCTTCTTCTGGTTGGTCTTCACGCCATGGGTTAGCGGCTATGTCGCCACCCTGACGAACCAGTGGGGCAACAGCGCATGGGACCACTGGATTGGCGCAACCGGGCAATTCGCCACCGATTTGGGCTTGCTCTATCTCGGCACCTTGGGCAGCGGATTGGCCATCGCCACGGTCATCCTGGCCATCGCAGCCTACCACTTGCAGCCGGCATTGAACACCCTCCCCCGGTTCTCTTTTGATGGCATCAAAAGCTGGTTCATTTCGGAGGACGGAGAAGCTTCCGTTTGGTCCCAATCGGATGAAGCCGAGGAGGTGCCGGATTCAGGAGAGGAAACCGAACTCCCCTTCGAACCGGACGAAGATTCCGAGTCCATCCTGGACGAACTGCTTGACGACATTCACAAAGCAAAGGAAGAAGCTCCAGCTGTTGAAGCACCACTGCCGCCGCCAGCGCCTAAGCCTGAACCGGCTCCTGCCCCTGTGACTCCTGTTGCAGCAGAGGAACCCGCCAACGCTGAGGACGACGGCGTCACCTTCGAAGTCAAGCAAGTCGACGAAGAGACCCAATTGACCGGCGACGAGATCGACAAGAAGGTGCAGGATTTTGGAGAATATGACCCCACACTGGACCTCAGCCGCTATGAGTTGCCCAACATCGACCTCCTCGTGCAGCACGGCGATGGCCAGGTGAAGGTGACGGAAGCGGAATTGGACGCCAACAAGACGCGCATTATTGAGACGCTGAGAAACTTCAGCATCGAAGTGTCCAGCATCACGGCCGAAGTGGGCCCGACGGTAACGCTCTACGAAATCGTTCCCGCACCTGGCATCCGCATTTCGAAAATCAAGAACCTCGAAGACGACATCGCCCTGAGCTTGGCTGCTCTTGGGATTCGAATCATCGCCCCCATCCCCGGCCGAGGAACCATCGGCATCGAGGTACCCAACTCCAATCCGGACATCGTTTCGATGCGGGCCTTGATCGCTTCGGATAAGTTCAACAATTCGGACGCCGCGTTGCCCATTGCCATCGGCAAGACCATTTCCAACGAGACGTATGTCTTTGACCTGGCCAAAATGCCCCACCTGCTCATGGCGGGTGCGACTGGTCAAGGTAAATCTGTCGGATTGAATGCGATGCTGGTGAGTCTGCTTTACCGCAAGCACCCAGCGCAACTGAAATTCGTGCTCGTCGATCCCAAGAAGGTGGAATTGACGCTCTTCAACCACATCGAGCGGCATTACCTCGCGAAGTTGCCGGATTCGGAAGAGCCCATTATTACGGATACGTCCAAGGTGGTGGCGACGTTGAACTCGCTCTGCATCGAAATGGACCAGCGCTATGACCTACTCAAGGAAGCGCAGTGCCGAAACATTGCCGAGTACAACAAAAAATTCATCCGACGCCGGTTGAATCCGGAGGAGGGCCACCGCTACCTCCCCTACATCGTTTTGGTCGTGGACGAATTTGCCGATCTCATCATGACGGCTGGCAAAGAAGTGGAGACGCCCATTGCGCGCCTAGCGCAGTTGGCCCGTGCCATCGGCATCCACCTCATCATTGCCACCCAGCGCCCATCGGTCAACATCATCACCGGAACCATCAAGGCCAATTTCCCGGCGCGCATCGCTTTCCGGGTGACGTCCAAAATCGACTCCCGCACCATCCTCGATGCCGGAGGTGCCGACCAACTCATCGGCCGCGGCGACATGCTCCTCAGCACCGGCAACGACCTCATCCGCATCCAGTGCGGCTTTGTCGACACGCCTGAGGTGGAGGAAATCTGCGAATTCATCGGCAGCCAGCAGGGCTACCCCGATGCCTTCTTGCTCCCGGAGTACACGCCTGAAGGAGGCAGCGAATCAGGCCACATCAGCGACGACGAACGCGACGACATGTTCGAAGAAGCTGCTCGGGTCATCGTCATGCACCAACAGGGCTCCACCTCCTTGCTCCAACGCAAACTCAAGGTAGGCTACAACCGCGCCGGCCGCATCATCGACCAACTCGAAGACGCAGGCATCATTGGTCCTTTTGAAGGTTCAAAAGCACGCAAAGTGCTCGTGCCCGATGAAATGAGTTTGGAACAGATGTTGCAGAAGGGAGATGCATGAAGCATCTTCGCAGAATGAAATTTATCGTTGCCGTAACGTTGACCGCTTGTTGTGCGACCTGGGGATGGGCGCAGGATGCCAATGCTTTGTTGGGAAAATTGAGTGAACAAGCAAAATCCTACGGTTCCATTGAGGCCACCTACACGTCGACCATGGTCGATAAGGTGAGCGACTTTGAAGCCACGCAATCGGGAACGATTTACGTAGACGGCGACAAGTACAGCCTCGACATCGGTGATTACCTCATCATCTCCGACGGCACGACCATCTGGACGTACGAGCCCGCCGTCAACGACTGTTACGTCGATGATGCCGAGATGATGGCCGAGGAAGGCATGGACCCTTCCAAGCTCTTCACCATCTGGGAGGACGATTTCAAAAACGAGTGGAAAGGAACGGTTGACTTGAACGGTGAATCGCTGGTGCAAATCAATTTGTACCCACTGGTAGGCGATGAGAAGCCCTTCCACACCATTCAATTGTTCATCAGCGAAAAAGACCTCGAGCTGCGACGCGCAGTGGTCAAAGGCCGCGAAGGCACGGACGTTACCTATGACGTGGGCTCATTCAAGCCCCAAGCGGAAGTCCCTGCGTCCACCTTTACGTTCGACCCGGGCAAATTCCCCGGCGTGAACATGGTCGACAACCGCATCTAACACACCCTACCGCACCGGCTCCCATCCGCCGTTGACGAAGGTTTCCAGCGACCAGTGCTCGTTGACAAAACGCGCCCGGACCTCGTCCCACTGCCAATCCAATTTGAAGTGCGCCTGGGCAGGTAACGGCCAAGGCAGTCCCTGCCAACGGGCGCTTTCCACCATCGCATCAAACGCGATGAATCCATAAATCGAAGGATCCGTGGCGTGTGCCGATCGAAATTGCTCGACTTGTCCGGCCACGGTAGAATCATTCCATTGCGTCCCTTCCGAAACCGGAACCGTGTAGTGAGCACGATCGAGGTAGCGGCGCTCTAGGAATTCAAAGGACCGCGAGTCCGGGTGCCCATACACATGCACAGGGAAAGAATCGGCCAACTGCAATTCAGTCTGCACGTACGCGTATAACGATTGAGCGGACTTGCCCGCGGGGATGGCGATGGGGTTCAACTTGGACGTATCCAATTCCGCAATCAATCCCTCGGCAAACTGAGCGTTCGCCGGCACGGACTGAAGCACCGTACTGTCAGAAGCAGCGCTTAAGAAGCCCCTGCGAAAGGCCTGCTCCAACCCTGCGTCCACCCCACGCGTTTCAAGCATCATCACCGTATCACCGGCGTGTTGCTGCGCGGCGAGCGCACCCAAGGACTCCATCCCCGGTGTGGGGTTGGGTTCCATGCTGAAAGCCAGCGGGTGCTTTTCCCACACGACCGGGTTTTGCGGCGTCAAGACCCATTGGGGCACCTCGGAGTTCTGCAGCAACGTATTGACCGAATCCAACGGCGCTTTTCGCAGCGGTCCCAGCACGACATCAGCCCATTCCAAATCCGCCATGCTCCACAAGTGCACCCCCAACGTGTCCGGCTCGGTATCCACCACCCGCAACGCCACCGCGTAGCCCGAGTCGCTCAACGCTTGAGCAGCCCATTGGGCACCGTGCATGAATTCCAGTGCGATTTCGCGCAGGCGGTTGGTCTTGGCACTGTAGCCCCCGCCATCGACGGTATCCGCCTCCAACATAAACGGGAGCATGAGGAGCGTACGCAACGTGTCTTGGCGCAGCGCCGGGAGCGCTTGATCTGCAGAGACAGGCGCACCGAGGGATGCGGGGCTGACCTGTTCGGGACTTGCCCCCACCACCAGCACGTCACCAATGCTCAACCCCTGCGCAGCGGTTGGGTTCCACGCCTCCAACTGTTCCACTTCCAAACCATACAGATTGGCGATGGCGTACAAGGTCTGACCGGCCTCAACCGTGTGCAATGCGGCTCCTGGGTCGGAGGCATTGAGCACTCGCACCAATTGCATGGGCTGAGGAATGCGCACCACATCACCGGGAGACAGCGCCTCTCCGCGCCCTGGATTGGCCTCGCGGAGCTCCGTCAACGTCACATCATGCGCCCGGGCAATCCGGGCGTACGTATCACCAGGAAGAACAGTGTACTCCACCTGCGCGGTGGCAAGCTGAACGCCCGACGCAACGCACAGTGCGAGCACCAAGAGGAGGTTACGCATAATGGGCATCGTAGTGGGCCGTTCGTTCATCTTTTTTCATTCCAGCCGTTTCCTTGACAAAACGGTCGCGGTCATCCGTTGAATTGAAAACCCAAATGCACACCGAATTATTGCTGTGGTAGATGGCCTTCAACTCATCGTCGATTGCACACAATTCTCGGGGTATTTCGGCGGGAATGCAAATCATGCCGTCCGGATCATTCCCATTCGATGGTCGCAGGCGGCTTGGAGCTGATGTCGTACACCACGCGGTTCACGCCGCGCACCTTATTGATGATGTCATTGGAAACCTTCACGAGGAAATCGTACGGGAGGTGGCACCAGTCCGCCGTCATGCCGTCGGTCGAAGTCACCGCGCGCAGAGCCACCGCCTGCTCGTAGGTGCGCTCATCGCCCATTACCCCGACGCTTTGGACCGGAAGCAAAATGGCCCCCGCCTGCCATACCTCATCGTAAAGTCCGGCTTCTTTGAGGCCGTCGATCCAAATGCGGTCGACATCCTGCAGGATGCGCACTTTTTCCGCGGTGATGTCGCCGAGGATGCGGATGGCCAAACCCGGTCCGGGGAACGGGTGGCGACCCAAGATTTCTTGCTTCACCCCGATTTCCTTGCCCACGCGGCGCACCTCGTCCTTGAACAACAAGCGCAGCGGCTCGACCACCTTCAGTTTCATGTAGTCTGGCAATCCGCCAACGTTGTGGTGACTCTTGATGGTCGCAGAAGGACCGCCGGTCGCGCTCACGCTTTCGATGACATCCGGGTAGATGGTTCCTTGGGCGAGCCAATGGGCGTTTTCTACTTGCTTGCTCGCATCGTCAAACACATCCACGAACACCTTGCCGATGGCCTTGCGCTTGGTCTCAGGATCGGATTCCCCAGCGAGGGCCGCAAGGAATCGGTCTCCGGCACGCACCCCTTCCACTTGCAGTCCCATGTCTTCGTAGCTGGCCAACACCTCTTCGAATTCGTGCTTGCGCAGCAGTCCGTTGTCAACGAAAATGCAGTGCAGCTGCTTGCCGATGGCCCGATGCAGCAAGGCAGCGGCCACGGTAGAATCAACACCGCCGCTCAATCCAAGGATGACTTGGTCATCGCCGATCTGGTCACGCAGCTTGGCCACGGTCTCGTCGGCAAAGCTGGCCGGGGTCCAATCCCCTGCACATCCGCAGATGTCGATGACGAAGTTTTTGAGCAACTGAGGGCCATCCGTGCTGTGCCACACCTCCGGGTGGAATTGAATCCCCCACACGGGACGATGGACATCACGGAAGCCAGCAAACTTCACGTCGTGGGTGCTGCAAATGGTTTCGAACTGATCACCGATGCTCAAGATGGTGTCGCCGTGGCTCATCCACACCTGGGATTCCTGGGCTAACCCGTTCAACAAGGGGTTGGAGCCGTCCACGTGGGCGAGGTTGGCGCGTCCGTACTCCCGGGAGTCGGAGGCTTCCACCGATCCACCGTGGGTTTGGGCGAGGTATTGCGCTCCGTAGCACACCCCCAACACCGGCACGTTTCCAAGCATGTTGGACAGGTCGGGACGCGGCGCATCCTCGTCGCGCACGCTGTGCGGAGAACCGCTCAAAATGACACCTATCACGTCGTCCGGAACGCTTTCGTACCGGTTCCAAGGGATGATGTCGGAGTAGACATTCAACTCGCGCACCCGGCGGGCGATGAGCTGCGTATACTGGGAACCGAAATCGAGGATGAGGATGCGTTGGTGCTGCATGGACGTCGTTGTGAAGCCGCAAAGGTAGTTCGGCGCTTTGGGAGGATGAGCGCTCGGCAACCGGTATTTTTGCACCATGCTGTACCCACATTTGAACGGAAAGCGCGTCATCCTCGCGAGTCAATCGCCACGGCGGCTGGAACTGGTCAAAGGCCTTGAACTCGAGCCCGTCACTTGGCTCAAAGACGTCGATGAATCCTTCCCAGAGGAGATCACTGGTCCCGCCATTGCGGAATATGTCACGCGGTTGAAAGCCGAGGCGTATTGGGACGAATTGGGGGCGGACGACGTGCTCATCACCGGCGACACAGTCGTCTTGCTCGGCGACGAAGTGTTGCAAAAGCCCGTAGACCGAAAAGAAGCGATTGGAATGTTGGAGCAATTGAGTGGTCGAACCCACACCGTGGCATCGGGCATAGCGGTCACCACCCTCAAAACCGGCATTCAATCCACCGTCGACACCTGCGAAGTGACATTTCGCCCCCTCGATCGAGCTTGGATTGAACACTACATCGATCGCTATCAACCCTATGACAAGGCAGGAGGGTACGGAGTACAAGATATGATCGGATTTGCCGGTGTCACCGGGATGCAGGGCTCCTATTTTA
>CALKYI010000210.1 GCA_938003665.1 uncultured Flavobacteriales bacterium | reverse complement strand
TTGACTTGCCGGTGAGGGCGGCGTGGAGCGTGGCGCCGACGACCAGGTATGGCGAGGCACGTGGTCCAGCGCCCCACGATAGGTACGCGTTGACGTCGGCGGTGGCGCGTTCGCGGCCGGGGCGCGTCTTGCCCACGAGGCCGACCGCGTACTCGAGCACGTTGTCGGCGATGGGCATGCGGCGGATGAGTTGCTGGAAGTACGCGATTTCTTCGCCGGTGATGACCGATTGGACATCCGCGACGGCGTCGGCGGTGGTCGCCTTGACGACGCTCAGTTCTTCGTCGTAGGTCGGGTAATCGACCCAGGTGTTGAACATGAAGCGGTCGAGTTGGGCTTCGGGAAGGGGGTAGGTGCCTTCCTGTTCAATGGGGTTCTGCGTGGCGAGCACGAAAAACGGCGACGGCAGCGGGTAGTGCTGGCCGGCGACCGTGACGGAGCGTTCCTGCATCGCCTCGAGGAGGGCGGACTGCGTTTTGGGCGGCGTCCGGTTGATCTCGTCGGCGAGGACGATGTTGGCGAAGAGTGGCCCCTTCATGAATTTGAATTGGCGCGACTCGTCGAGGATTTCGGAGCCGACGATGTCGGAAGGCATCAAGTCGGGGGTGAACTGGATGCGGTTGAAGCTCAGGCCGAGGGCTTGGGCGATGGTGTTGACGAGGAGGGTTTTGGCGAGGCCGGGCACCCCGACCAATAGCACGTGGCCGCCGGCAAAAATCGCCGTGGTCACTTCCTTGATGACGTGCTCTTGCCCCACGATCACCTTGCCAATCTCCGCCAGCAACGCTTGGTGTTTCCCGTTCAATGCCTCCAGGGCCTCCTTGTCCGATCCGTACATGTCTTACGCTTGAATGTCTCGCTCAATGGTTCGCGCGCGGCCCGCAGCCACGCGACTCCTTCAAAGATACTTCATGAAAAGAGCCGGTGCCCCGGCTTCACATGAGTTTTCAATTGCGCGGCGGGAAAAACGTATAAAACCATGCAGCGAGGCGCTGCATGAGGGGGGCTTTTTTCCTTGACATGCCCTACAAGTTCCGTGATGAACTTCACAATTCCGCACACGATACATTTTAAATTTCCCAATGAAACTGTGAATAAGGAAATAGGATTTTAGCGTCTGCCCGACACAGTCAATGCCCCC
>CALKYI010000209.1 GCA_938003665.1 uncultured Flavobacteriales bacterium | reverse complement strand
CGTCCTTCGAATTTGAATTCCATGATCAGTTATTCATTGCCATGGCATCTCCTGCTTCAGCAGACGCCGATTTCACCACATTGCCGTTTTCGTCAAATTCCGGCATTTCCCCTCCGTTCTGGAGGACTTTGATGTACTCGATCACCAACCAGCGATCCTTCTGAGACAGCTGTGACGCGTGAGAGCCCATGAGGCCCTTACCATAGGTCAGTGTGTGGTACATTTTGCCTTCAGGCAGGTCTTTCAGCTTGTCGCTGTAGCTCGGAATCCCTTGGATGTGACCGTTGCGGCTCAACGCGCCGTCCCCTTTTCCTTCTTCGCCGTGGCACTGGGTGCACATCAACGTGTAGATTTCCTGACCGGCTTCGATTTCAGCCTGACCGACGTGCGCCAACGGTGATGACAAGTTGGCTCCGGCTGCTTCGTATCCTTCGACGGTGTTTGGGTACGCATACGGCATCGAGAATGCCATCGCGTCTGGGTTGAATGGAATCGTACCAGCGACTGGCTTTCGCGCAGACTGTACCTGGCGCTGCGCCGAAGCGACTTCCTCTCCAACTTGGTAGGGATCCTGACCGTAGTCGACGTACGCTTCTACTGCAGGCGAGCGGTACATGTCAGGCATGTATTCCAAGCCGGGGCTATCCGGGTCATTGACACAACCCGTGGTGGCTACAAGCGCGGCAGCCACTCCCGATAAAACAATGCTTCTTCGGATATTCATCACTTGTAGTCTTTGATGCTCAACTCAAAGAGCGGGGTTTCCTTGATGGCTGCCTCCAATTCGTCGGCAGACATGGCATTCTGTTCGGTGGTGATTTCCATGATGAACTTGTCATCAGTGGAACGAGGGTCCGGATTGGAGGCCGGCATGCCCGGCAGCGTACCGTTGCGGAGCAAGTAGGTGATGGCCATCCCGTGCGCACCGCACAACACCGAAAACTCAAACGTAACGGGGATGAACGCGGGCAAGTTTTCAATCAAGGAGAAGCTGGGCTTACCCCCGATGTTCATCGGCCAGTCGGAAATCATGAAGTACCACATTCCGAGCAGCGCCAGGGTCGTGCCCGTGGTGGCGTACATGAAAGCTGCAATGCCCAAACGGGTGCGCTTCACGCCGATGATCGGATCGATGCCGTGGATCGGGAAGGGAGAGAAAACATCCTTCACCCGGATGCCTTTTGCGACCAACGCCGACGCCGCGTCTTTCAGCGTATCGTCGTCGTCATACATTACATGGAATACCTTATTCATGGCTGTAAGGGTCAGTGGTTAGCTTGCTGTTTCTTGTAGTTCTCACCGCTCGTCTTGAGGATGGTCTTCAATTCATTCAAAGCCAAAACCGGGAAGAACCGAGCAAAGGCGAGGAAGAGGGTGAAGAAAATGCCGAGGGTACCGATGAAGATGCCCACATCGACGCTGGTAGGGTGGAATTCACCCCAGCTTGATGGGTCGAAATCCCGGTGGATGGACGTTACGATGATCACGTAGCGTTCGAACCACATACCGATGTTTACGACAATCGACAAGATGAAGGTCGCGATGAGGCTGCGTCGGATTTTCTTGATCCAGAACAACTGCGGGCTGATCACGTTGCAGGTCATCATGATCCAGTACGACCACGAGTATGGTCCGCTGAAACGGTTGATAAAGGCGTAGCTTTCGTATTCAACACCTGAGTACCAAGAGATGAACAGCTCCGTCAAGTAGGCCACACCAACGATGGACCCCGTCACGATGATGACGATGTTCATGTACTCGACGTGCTTGACGTGGATGTAGTTCTCCAACTTCATGCCCTTGCGCATGATCAGGAGCAAGGTCTGCACCATCGCGAAGCCCGAGAATACCGCACCCGATACGAAGTATGGAGGGAAGATGGTCGTGTGCCAACCAGGCACCACCGATGTCGCAAAGTCCATGGATACAATCGAGTGTACCGAGAATACCAGTGGCGTAGCGATGCCCGCCAAGACCAGTGACACCTCTTCAAAACGGTTCCAGTGCTTAGCACGTCCGCTCCAACCGAAGCTCAACACCCCGTAAATCTTTTTGGCCAATGGCTTGGTCATGCGGTCCCGAATCGTTGCGAAGTCAGGAATCAGACCGATGTACCAGAACACCAACGAAACCGAGAAGTACGTCGAGATTGCGAATACGTCCCAAAGCAGCGGACTGTTGAAGTTCACCCACAACGAACCAAACTGGTTCGGGAGGGGCAAAACCCAGTAGCTCACCCAGATGCGCCCCATGTGGATGCCTGGGAAGATGGCCGCCATGATCACGGCGAAAATGGTCATCGCTTCTGCCGAGCGGTTGATGGCCATTCTCCACTTTTGACGGAAGAGGAGCAATACCGCAGAAATCAACGTGCCCGCGTGACCGATACCGACCCACCAAACGAAGTTGGTGATGTCCCAAGCCCATCCAACGGTCTTGTTCAATCCCCAGACCCCAATGCCGGTTCCGAGCAGGTACAAAATGCTGCCCACACCGTAGATCGCGATGATCGTCGAGATGGTGATCATGATTTTCCATCCGATCGGCGCGGCGCCTTGGATGGGTCCGACCACATCGTCGGTGATGTCCTTGTAAGACTTGTCCCCCAGGATCAGGGGTTCCCGAATGGCTGCTTCTTTTTGCATCGTCTTATCAGGCTTGGTTAGGTTCTACGTTGCGCACCTTCGTCATGTAGAAGATGTTCGGCTTGACGCCGATTTCTTCCAAAGCGTGGTAGGCGCGGTTGGTTTCTGAAACTTGGCGAGCCGCCGACTTGGTGTCGTTCAAGTCGCCAAAGTTGATGGCATGGGTTGGGCAGGCTTCTGCGCAGGCCGTGGTGACGGAACCGTCGACCACTGGAGCGCCAGCCTTCTTGGCTTCCAACTTGCCCGCTTGGATGCGCTGAACGCACATGCTGCACTTCTCCATGACCCCACGGCTTCGAACCGTAACGTCGGGGTTGAGTACCATGCGCATCAGGCTGTCTTGAGCGGGGTTGAAGTTGGCGAACTTCTTGTAACCGGGGTAGTTGAACCAGTTGAATCGGCGCACCTTGTAGGGGCAGTTGTTCGCACAGTAACGCGTACCGATGCAACGGTTGTATGTCATCTGGTTCAAGCCTTCATTCGAGTGCGTAGTCGCTGCCACCGGGCAAACCGTTTCACACGGCGCGTGGTTGCAGTGCTGGCACATCATCGGCATGTGGACCGTCTGCGGGTTTGCCGCTGGATCCTCCATTTTGCGGTAAGAGGAAATAACGCCAACGCCCTCCTCTTCTCCGCGCTCCAAGCTATAATCGGAGCTGAAGAAGCGGTCGATGCGCATCCAGTGCATGTCGCGGTGGCGGCGCACCTCGTCTTTACCGACGACGGGAACGTTGTTTTCAATGTGGCAAGCCGTGACACACGCGCTGCAACCGGTGCAGGTGGTGAGGTCAATGGTCATGCCCCAGCGGTGTCCGACGTTCTCGACAGCGTGTTCGTGCCACAAGTCGAAGGCCTCGGTGGGCTTTCCGTCTTGGGCATCGATGGTTCCGTCCTGGTTAACGTCTTCGTGAACCGCGAGCTTAATGAGCTTATTCCAAGACGCCTCGCCCTTCTCGGCATTGCGCTCGGCAAAGAAGCTCGCCATGTCCGTTTCCTTCACGATGCTGTCGCGGCCCATGAAGGTGTTTTGGATCTGCGTGCAGGCCAGTGGGTAAGTTGCTCCCGTGGCTTCAACAGTCACATCGAACTGGTGGTAGCCATTGAAGTCGCCTGAAGTCGCCCAGCCGAATACGTTTTGTCCGACGGGCACCATGCCTCCTTCAGCATTGGCCAAGAACGAGCCGTTTTCACCCGTTTGGAAAGCTGCCTTACCAATGTTCTCTCCGTTCGCGCCGCGGCCGTAGCCAAGGGCGATACCGATGGTGCCTGGCGTTTGACCTGGCATCGGGAAAACCGGGAGTTCAAGGGATTCACTACCCACCGTCACGCGAACCACGCTGGCCGGCTTTTCTTGGCCGATGAACCCGTTCAAGCCCATCGCATCCACGTCCGAGTGCGCCATGGTCACGTAGTTGTCCCACGTCACTTTGGTCAACGGATCGGGCGTTTCCTGCAACATCGGATTCGCCGCATGTTGGCCAGCGCCCATGGTGGTCTTTTCGTACAAGGCCAGCTCAAAGGTTCCGCCCTGCTGGGCATTCAACGCGGCAATGGCGCTGGTCAATGCTCCCCCCGCGTAGACAGGTGCAGGTTGCTCTCCGGCATCCAATCCGATGAAGCCGTTGTGAACCGCTGTGTTCCAGTTGGAATCGGTGTACATGGCATCCGCGGTGTAGCCAGCCTGGTGGGTCTGGCGCAAGAAGGTGTACCAGTCGGCCGCTTGACCGGACCAAGCGAGAACGCTCTCGCCCCATCCGCGCGTGTTGTGCAGCGGAGAAATGGTCGGCTGTACCAAATCGATGCGGCTGCCTTCAATTTGAAGGTCGCCCCACGACTCCAACCAATGGTGGGTCGGTGCGATGATGCGGCATTGGGAAGCGGTTTCGTCCGCCACAGTTGAAGTGCTTACGGTCAAATTGACTTTGCCCAAGGCCGCGGAGAAGGCTGCAGCGTTGGCAGCATCGTAAGCGGGGTTGCAATCGGCAACAATCAAGGTGTTGACACGGCCTGCAGCCATGTCTTGGGTCAACTGCGCCAATGCAGCCGAACTGCCTTGGAACAAATCGTTCGCTTCGAACTTGACAGTCGTTCCGGTGGCGCCCAACGCTTCGTTGATTGCGTTCACCACACGTTGGACGTTCAGGTCGTTGGATCCAGCCAAGACAAGCGCGTTCTTGCCCGCTGCCTTCAAATCCTTCGCCGCTGCGTTGACCGCAGCCTGGACGCCTTCAGAGAGAGCGCCAGCTGTGCCACGACCGCTTACTGCTTTCAACAAGGCCGTTGCGACTTTACCGTGTTCCGAAGGCTTCACCATGGAACGGTAGTCGGCATTTGAGCCTGTCAAGCTCATGTTGGTTTCGAAGGCGTGCATGCGGGACATGCTGCCGCTTTCAGGGTTACGGGTCTTCGCCCAGTTTTCCTTGTAGTAAACAGCGTCGGCAAACGTACCCAAGAAGTCCGCGCCGATCGTCACGATGGCTTGGGCCTCTTCAAACTTGTAGCTTGGGAAGGTGTTGACACCGTAATCGAGTTCGGCGGCCTTGCGGAAGGCGCCGTAATCAATAGCGTCGTATTGAACGTGTTCCAACCCTGCGAGGCCCACAGCGCGCTTGAGCGAGGGGCTCATCACGGTGTTGGTCAAAATGACATTGCGACCACCTTTGCTCAGGGAGGCAGCAACCTCTGCATCAACGGCTGACCAATCCGCAGCGTTGCCGTCAATCTGGGGGCCTGCGAGGCGAGCACTGTCATACAAGCTCATGACCGAAGCAATGACCCGCGCGTTGGGGGCTCCTACTCCGGTTTCACCGTTGGCCTTCACAAAAATCGGACGGCCTTCGCGGGTCTTAACCAATACGTTGACGAAGTTCTGTCCGTCATAGTATGTGCTTGCGTAGTGATTGGCTACGCCCGGGGTAACCTCCGCAGGCTTGTTGGTGTACGGGATACTCTTGACCACGGGGGTTTCGCACGCCGCAAGGGTCGCTGCAGTCAAGCTGAAGCCCATGAACTTCAAAAAGTCACGACGCCCGGTGTGGGTAGACTCCAGTTGTTCATCGGACAAAAATTCATCCACCGATTGGGACTCAGGGAACTCTTGTGCCTGAATCGCTTTGAATGCTTCTGTTTCGTGAAGCTCGTCCAGTCCGGACCAATAACGCTTAGTGTTTGCCATGTCGCTGTTGCGATAAGGGGTTCGCGATTACTTACTTATTAATAGTGGCACTTGGCGCATTCCCATCCGCCGAGTTCCTTGACCGTGATTTTATCATCCTCCATGTACTTGCGGAGCTCTTCGTTGCCGCGAAGGTGATCCTTCAAGCGGGCGTGAATATCCTCATAGTACCCGCTGCTCGCCAGGTCAATTTCTGCTTTGTTGTGGCATTCGATGCACCAGCCCATGGTGAGGGTGGGCTTCGACAATTCAATCAGTCCGGGGTACTTGTCCACCAGGAGGTTGATGTCGTCCACGTTCGCCACACGTCCCACGGTGTACGTTTCAACGTCTCCGTGGCAGTTCTGGCACTGAAGTCCGCCCACTACTACGTGCTGTTGGTGGCTGAAGTACACGTGGTCAGGTAAGTTGTGCACCTTGTTCCAACGAATGGGTTCACCGTTGTAGGTGTCCTGTGGAGAGGTGTAGCCGTTGTTGCCATCGCCGTCCACGTAGGTGCCTGATTCCGGATCAAAACCAATGGCATCATAAATCTTGGCAATCTCCGTCTCGCCGTAGCGACGGCCTTTCTTCACCGCCTTGTGGCAGTTCATGCACACGTTGGTGGAAGGGATTCCTGCATGCTTCGATTCGTATGCGCTGTGGTGGCAGTATTTGCAGTCCACTTCATTCTCACAGACGTGCACGCTGTGGATGAACTTGATTGGCTGGTTGGGTTTGTAGCCCTCAACCACGCCTACGCGCATCAACCCTTGGTAGCCGAGTACCGCTCCGTACGCGACGAAGAACACCCCGACCAGTGAAACCGCCACGCGGTTTTCCCACATCCAAACCTTCACTCGCTCGCTGTACGGCAGATCGCCAAGCAGCTCTTCTCCATCGCGTTCGCGGCTTGCGTTGGTCAACGACCGGTTCACACCTGCCGCAGCCATCGCAATGATCAAGAACATCACCAACAACAGGACAAACCATACGCCGCTGTCATTGCTAGCCTCCTCGATGGGCAGCTCGTCCACTGTGACACAGTCCGAACCGGTGTCAGCCACAGGAGCGGCGTCAGGTGGGTTCTGGACGTACGCCATGATGTTTTTGATGTCGTCTTCTGACACCGCTTGGGCGGTCATCCAACCGTAAGTCGGAACATACCGATCAACGAGGGATTTGATGTAGCCATCACCGGACTCTGCAGCACCCTGCGGGTTCTGGATCCACTTGACCAGCAATTCTTCACTGGCTCCCCAGCGATCGGCAATGCCCGCCAGGCCAGGGGCAGCGAGCACTTCGTTGGTTACCTTGTGGCAGGAGGCGCAGTTCGCATTGAACAGGGCTTGACCCGCTTCAATGTCGCCTTCGTCCCATACACCCGCGGTCGCGGTCAAAGACGCCAACATTACGCATGCCGAAAGGAAGGTTTTGGGGGCTTTGAATCCCGGTAAAGCTCTCATTGGGTTAAATTTTCGCATTGCAAGGAAAATCACGCTTTTTCGCGCGTAAAATTACACAATTGAAGCCACAAAAAGGGGTCGAAATGAACCAATCTCCCCTTCAACTGTTATCAGGAATCATTTTACGTTCATATCTGGTTGATTTCGTGTGAAATCCGGTCGTTTCAGGGGCGCGAGAAATTTTTACCTTTTTCAGACAAAAGGGCATGAACGCATTGAGCGCCCGCATTAAATTCGCCCACATGACGATGCAATCCGTCTCTTTATCCTCCTCAAGCGTATCCATTTGCACTATCACCCTCTTGTTTCTGGGTGCGTCAACTTCGTGCAGCGCACAAGGGGATGCCGGTTGGTGGAAAGGCCTCTTCAAGGGCACGCAAAAGAGTATGTGTGACTCGACTGCTGCTGAACAACCTGAACCAGAAGCCCCGGGCGTTATGATTTGGGAAGCCCCCGCAACGGATGATCCAGAAGCCCCATCCGCAACTGAACCAGAATCGGTGATCGAAGTGCGACCGGTGGGCAGCGTCCTGGAGCAATTCGATGAGCGCATCGCATCCCTCGATTCAGCATGGCACGCCGAGGAGCACGCCCTGCGGGGTTTTCGTGTCCAAATTTTCTCCGGGTCGTTGCAATCAGCACGCGAGGTCCGTGCGCAAGCGCGTAAAACCAATGGCGAATGGCCTGTTTACCTCTCGTCCATGCCGCCAAACTACCGCGTCACCATTGGTGACTTCAGAACCCGTTGGGAAGCGCAAAAAGCACAGGATGAGTGGACCAATGCCTTTCCGATGGCCATTGTCATCCCCATGGACATCAACCTGCCTGTCCTCAGGACCGGTGGGAACAATGAACCTTGAAGCGCGAGGTTAATCCTCGAGGGTCTGCTTGACTTCCACTTCTTCGTACGCCTCGACGACGTCGCCAACCTTGATGTCGTTGAAGCGGTCAATGTTCAAGCCACATTCGAAGCCTTTGGCGACTTCTTTGACATCGTCCTTGAAGCGCTTGAGGGACCCCAAGGTTCCCGTGTAGACCACGACGCCTTCGCGGATGACGCGCACCTTGTTGTTGCGCTTGATGTTGCCATCGATGACGAAGCAACCGGCGATTGTGCCAACTTTCGAAATCTTGAACGTCTCGCGGATTTCGGCAGAGCCCACCACGTTTTCTTCAATTTTCGCTGAAAGCAAGCCTTCCATAGCATCCTTCATCTCTTCGATGGCCTTGTAGATCACCGAGTACAACTTGATCTGTACGCCTTCCTTCTCAGCCAATCGACGCGCTGCGCCACTCGGGCGAACCTGGAAGCCGATGATGATGGCGGATGAAGCCGAGGCGAGCAAGATGTCCGATTCAGAAACCTGACCCACGGCCTTGTGGATGATGTTCACCTGAACCTTCTCCGTGGAGAGCTTTTGGAGCGAATCGCTCAATGCCTCGATGGAGCCGTCCACGTCGCCCTTGACAATCAAGTTCAACTCCTTGAATTCTCCGACCGCGATGCGGCGTCCCAACTCTTCAAGCGTTACAGAACGTTGCGAACGAACGCCTTGTTCGCGCTGCAATTGTTGACGCTTGACCGCAATGTTGCGCGCTTCGCGCTCGTCTTCGAAGACGTGGAATTTATCGCCTGCATTCGGAGCGCCGTCAAAGCCCAAGATGGATACAGGGACCGATGGTCCGGCCTCATCGACGCGGGCTCCACGTTCGTTGAACATGGCCTTGACCTTGCCGCTGAATTGGCCCGCCAAAACCGCATCCCCGATGCGCATGGTTCCGCCTTCCACCAGCAGGTTCGTTACGTACCCGCGGCCTTTGTCCAATGAGCTTTCGACCACCGTACCGATGGCGCGCTTGCCCGGATTGGCTTTCAAGTCGAGCATTTCTGCTTCCAGCAGCACCTTTTCGAGCAGCTCCTCGATGTTCGTGCCATTCTTGGCCGAAATCTCTTGGCTCTGGAATTTGCCGCCCCACTCTTCCACCAACACGTTCATTTCCGACAGCTCCTGGCGGATTTTATCGGCATTGGCTTCCGGTCGGTCCATCTTATTGATGGCGATGACCATGGGGATGCCTGCTGCTTGCGCGTGGTTGATGGCTTCTTTTGTTTGCGGCATGACCGCGTCGTCGGCCGCTACCACAATGATCGCGATGTCGGTGACCTGTGCACCACGCGCACGCATCGCCGTAAAGGCTTCGTGGCCTGGTGTATCGAGGAAGGTCATTTGACCGCCTTGAGGCAGGGTCACGTGGTAAGCACCAATGTGCTGGGTGATTCCACCCGCCTCACCGGCGATAACATTGGCATTGCGGATGAAGTCCAGCAGGGACGTTTTCCCGTGGTCAACGTGTCCCATGACCGTAACAATCGGTGGACGAGGCGTCAAATCCTCTTCGCTGTCCTCTTCAACTTCGATGGCCTCTTGTACCTCAGCACTGACGAAGTTGGCTTCGTAGCCGAATTCTTCTGCGATGATGGTGATGGTCTCTGAGTCCAAGCGTTGGTTGATGGACACCATGATGCCCAAGGTCATACAGGCCGAGATGACCTCGTTGACGTTGGCGTTCATCATGTTCGCCAATTCCGCGACGGTTACAAATTCCGTCAACTGAAGCGTCATCGCTTCTTCCTGCTGGCGTTGCAATTCCTGTTCCGCACGTTCTGCAACGGCACTTCGCTTGGCCCGGCGCATCTTGGCTGCGTTGGACTTCTTGCCTCCGCTCAAGCGTGCGAGCGTTTCCTTGATTTCTTTCTGGATGTCCGCTTGGCTGACTTCCTTCTTGGGCTCATTGCGCCTCCCGCGGCCTCGATCGCCGCGTTGCCCTCCCGCCGTGCGGGCTTGGCGTTCGACGTCGACTTTCGTGATGCGCTTGCGCTTGCGCTTGTTATCGTCTGATTTGTCTGCAGCCGTCTTCTTCTTCTCAACGGGCAGCTCAATCTTACCTACAACGGTCGGACCGGAGAGCTTTTCAATCTTAGTCTCTAGCTTTTCCACCTTCGGAGCCTCAGGCTTGGCTGCTTTTTCTTCTGCAGCTGCCTTCTCGGCTGCGGCTTTCTCCGCCGCTTGCGCCGCCGCTTCCTTCTTGGCAATTTCAACCGACTTCTGGGCGAGCTTCTCTTTCTCTGCCTCCTTCTCCGCTTTGGTCTTCGCCTTGGGCTTTTTGGCTACCGCGTCCAAATCAACCTTGCCGAGGACCTTGACCGGGCTTGCCGTATCGGATTCAGGCGCGGCCGGTGCTTCTGCCGCCTTTTCTTCCGGTGCAGGAGCCGCTTCAGCCGGAGCTTCGGGCTCAATGCGCTCCACTTCAGGTTGCTGCTGGCTCTTCTGGAAAATTGAAAGGTCAATTTCCACTTCCGCCTCTTCCTGCGGTGCAGCAGTCTTGCGCGCCGACGCCAGGGTTACGCTTTCGCGGTCCACCACTGCGCGGTTCGCCGAGCTCACTGCCTTTTCCTTTGCCGCTTTTTCATCCTGGAAATTGGATCGGATCAATGCATACGCCTCTGCATCGATCTTGGTGTTCGGCTTCGCGTCCACTTCCATGCCCTTGCTGGCCAAAAAATCCACAATGGTCTGGATGCCCAAGTTGAACTCTCGGGCGATTTTATTCAGTCGTACGGGTTTGTTAGCGTCAGCCATAGGCGTTTTTGGGCGTTAGTGTTGCGAATTTAAACGGGAAAAGGGACTTGAATGCGCGGTTTACGACAATTCGTCCTTGAGGATTTTGACAACCTCACGAATCGTTTCCAATTCGAGGTCGGTGCGGTTCACCAAGAAATCCTCATCACGGTTCAACACCGAACGGGCTGTTTCCAACCCGATTTTGATGAACTCGTCAAGAATCCACGCATCGATTTCATCAGAGAACTCTTTCAATTCCACGTCATCCACTCCGTCTTCTTCGTCGCGGTATACGTCGATTTCATAGTTCGTCAGCAATCCGGCCAACTTGATGTTGTTGCCACCTTTACCGATGGCCAAGCTGACCTGGTCGGCCTTGAGGAAGACCTTCGCTTCGCGCGTTTCTTCATTGAGTTCGATCGTGGTGATCTTCGCCGGGCTGAGGGCACGCGTCACGAGCAGCTGCTCGTTTTCGGTGAAGTTGATGACGTCAATGTTTTCGTTCTTCAACTCGCGCACGATGCTGTGGATGCGTGAGCCTTTCATACCAACGCATGCGCCGACCGGATCGACGCGCTCGTCATAGGATTCCACCGCGACTTTAGCACGCTCACCCGGTGCACGTACCACGCGCTTGATGGTGATCAAGCCGTCGTAAATCTCAGGAACTTCCTGCTCGAACAAGCGCTCCAAGAATTCAGGGGCCGTGCGCGACAAAACGATGCGCGGGTTGTTGTTCTTCATTTCCACCGCTGAAACCACCGCACGGATGGTGTCGCCCTTCTTGAAGAAGTCACCGGGGATTTGATTTTCTCGCGGCATCACGACTTCGTTGTCTTCGTCGTCAACGAGGAGGATTTCGCGCTTCCAGATTTGGTACACTTCTGCGGAAACCACTTCACCTACGCGCTCCTTGTATTTCTGGTAGATGGCGTCTTTCTCGAGGTCCATGATGCGGCCGGCGAGGTTTTGGCGCAAGGACAAGACATTGCGGCGACCGAAGGATTCCAATTTGATCTCCTCCGAAACTTCTTCGCCTTCTTCGAAGTCATCCTCAATTTTCAAGGCCTCCGACAAGGCGATTTCTTCGTTCTCGTCTTCCACTTCGCCGTCGGCGACGATGGTGCGGTTGCGCCAGATCTCCAAATCCCCCTTTTCTGGGTTGATGATGATATCGAAGTTGGAGTCGTCTCCGTACTTCTTGAGAATCATGGCTCGGAATACGTCTTCCAAAATGCCCATCATGACCTCGCGGTCGATGTTTTTAAACTCCTTGAACTCCTTAAAGGAATCCACCAAATTCAGCTGTGTCATGGTTTTGCGGTTTGCTGCGCTCGGTTA
>CALKYI010000208.1 GCA_938003665.1 uncultured Flavobacteriales bacterium | reverse complement strand
AGAGTACGCGTCTGGGGGACGTGTGGTCGCTGGTTCAAGTCCAGTCATCCCGACACCAAAACCCGGGGCCGGTGCCTCGGGTTTTTTGCACCGTGCAACTGCTGATCATGGATTATGCTTTTGAAAAAGACTGGATCAAACTGGAGCGCCTCATGGAGGAGCGCTTCGGCGAACCTCCGGATTTGACGACCATGATTTTTACCGTGGGCCTGCAGGAATGCGGGCAGGGGTTTAAGCGGTTCAAGAAAGACGAAAAAATGGAGGTGATGCACGTGGGGGTGTGCACGTTGTTGGAGCCGCTGGGTTTTTACAAGGCGCTGGGCACCGACGAAGACGGATGGCCCCATTTCGAGCGGACAGCCGAGATTCCTGCGGTATCTAAGCAGGAGCAAGAATTGCTGATGAAGCGGGCGTTGGTGGAGTACTTCGCCGCGTGGATTGCAGGCGAATGAGCGAGTTTACTCGATGTAAACAGTCGCCTCGTTGGTCATTTCCTCCTCAATCTTAATCAAGCCTGTGCCATATAGGGCGGCTTTCGATGCTTCGATGTCGAGCACCGCAAAACCAGCTTGGCCTTCCACGTAGAACTCCGAAAAGTTGAAGCTGACTTGGCCGGCTGCATTGGACACGGCGGTGGTGTCAAAACGAGGTTCGCCCACGAAGTCCTCATCGACCGAACCAAAGGCATACAACCGAACGGTGGCTCCCTGTACCGGTGCTCCGAGGTCATTCAAAACAACGACATTCGCAATGGTCTCCTCCACTTCATGGCAGCTGGAGAGGCTCAAAACAGCACCGAGTGCCATTACACCGAGGGAAAGGGAAACATTTCGCATGAGGTCGTCTAACTTTGCAGGCTTAGATTGAACTCCAAATATCTTCAAAAAGTCATGAATTTCAATAAGTCAGTTCATTATATCGCTGCGGCTTTCGCAATTGTCGTAGGATTTGGGCTCGTGGGCTGTGGTGAATCAGCGCCTGCCGAAGGCGAAAAGATGGGGGCTGCTGCACCCGCTGTCGAGGCAGAGGAGTTGCGCCAGGTTCGCATCAAAACGGATTTCGGTGACATGGTGGTGGAGTTGTCCAACCAAACCCCTCAGCACCGCGACAACTTCATCGAATTGGTGGAAAAGGGGTTCTACGACAGCCTGCTCTTTCACCGCGTCATCAATGAATTCATGATCCAAGGCGGTGACCCAGTGAGCCGCACAGCATCGCTCTCCACTCCGCTTGGTTCAGGCGGCACCGGGTACCAAGTTCCGGCGGAGATCACCACAGACCTGCTGCATTTCAAAGGGGCCCTCGCCGCTGCCCGACAAGGGGACGCCATGAATCCGGAACGCAAGAGTTCAGGGAGTCAATTCTACCTCGTACACGGACGGCCATTCTCCAAGGAAGAAGTATTGACCATCGAGGCGCGCAATTTCGGCCCAGGCGTTGATACCGGGGAGCCGTTCAAGTACTCAGATGAGGCCATTGAGCGCTACATGACGGATGGTGGCACGCCCTTTTTGGACAACAACTACACCGTGTTCGGATACGTGGTGGAAGGGTTGGACATCATCGATTCGGTGGCCGCTGTTCCCACAGGGGCAGGCAACCGTCCACGAACCGATGTTCGCATGGCGATGGAGGTAATTCGATAAAATGGGACTGAAGGAACAATTGGCGCAGTGGGCCGCTGAAGTCGCGGCTATCCAATTCAACTCCGCTGAGGAGGTGGAGGCGTTTCGCATCCATTGGCTGGGGCGAAAAGGGAAGATGAAGGACGTCATGGCGGACTTTAAAGCGGCTCCGAATGAGGAAAAGCGCGAGTTGGGCAAACTCATCAACGAATTCAAACAACAGGTCGAGCAGCGCGTAGCCGAGGGGGCATCAAGCCAGTCCCAATCCAGCGGCGACGACGCGGCTCAATTTGACTGGACGCGTCCCGACGGAGGCATTCCGGTGGGCGCCCATCACCCGTTGAGTGTAGTCCGACGGGAAATCATTGGCATCCTCGAACGCATGGGATTTGTTGTTTCGGAGGGGCCGGAAATCGAAGACGATTGGCACGTATTCAGCGGCTTGAATTTCCCGGAAGAGCATCCTGCGCGTGACATGCAGGACACCTTCTTTGTGGACCGCAACACCGACATGCTGCTCCGTACCCATACTTCGTCGGTGCAGGTCCGGGAAATGGAAAAGCGGGAGCCACCAATGCGCATCATCATGCCCGGTCGCGTCTTCCGCAACGAGGCCATCAGCGCACGTGCACACTGCATGTTCCACCAGATTGAAGGACTGTACATTGACAAAGGCGTGTCCTTTGCCGACCTCAAGCAGACCCTGCTGCGGTTCGCGCAAGAATTCTTTGGTGCCGACACCAAAATCCGCCTTCGCCCATCGTATTTCCCTTTCACGGAGCCCAGTGCTGAAGTGGATGTGTATTGGGGACTCGAAACCGAAGTTGACAAGCGGATCACCAAAGGCACCGGTTGGCTTGAAATCTTGGGCTGTGGCATGGTCGACCCTGCCGTCTTGGAAGCTTCGGGGATTGATTCGCG
>CALKYI010000207.1 GCA_938003665.1 uncultured Flavobacteriales bacterium | reverse complement strand
GTCGTTGCCCCTACGAGCGTAAATGGGTTCAATTCGATCTTTACGGTCCGCGCATCGGGGCCGGCATCGATCACGAGATCGATCCGGTAATCCTCCATGGCACTGTAGAGGTACTCTTCCACCACCGGAGATAACCGGTGAATCTCATCGATAAAGAGGACGTCGTTCGTTTCCAGGTTGGTCAAAAGCCCCGCCAAGTCACCCGGCTTATCGAGGACAGGACCTGAGGTCGTACGGATGGATACCCCCAATTCATTCGCAATGATGTTCGCTAGGGTCGTCTTGCCCAGGCCTGGAGTCCCGTGCAACAAGGTGTGATCGAGCGCCTCTTCACGATTTGCCGCGGCCTGCACAAACACCCCCAAATTGTCCAAGGCTGCCCGCTGTCCCGTAAAATCCTCGAAACGGGCGGGTCGCAACACGCGATCCAAGTCACCATCCGACGGTTGCTCCGCCTCATTTCGCAAATCGAAATCCTCCATCATGGTGCAAGTTAATCCGGTTGGACATAAAAAAAGCCCCACCGGTTGACCCAGTGAGGCTTTTCATGAAGTTCAAATGCTTAGTGGATTTCCTCCCCCGCCAAAGCTGGCGTCGTCTGGGGAACAAAGTCGTCTTCGTGCGCGGGGTTCGAGTAATCGTACGCCCAACGGTGCACCTCTGGAAGCGGCCCGTCCCAGTTGCCGTGCACGTGCTGTACTGGTGTAGTCCACTCCAACGTATTCGACTTCCAGGGATTCTGTACCGCCTTCTGGCCGTAGAAAATGCTGTAGAAGAAGTTGAACAAGAAGAACAGCTGACCAATTGCACCGATGATAGCAAAGGTGGAAATGATGGGCTGCAGGTCCATTACGGAGTCCAAGAAATCGAAGTTGCTGTACTCATAGTAACGACGTGGTGCCCCAGCAATGCCAACAAAGTGCATTGGGAAGAATACGCCGTAACCAGCGATCAACGTGACCCAGAAGTGCGCGTAGCCCAACTTGGTGTTCATCATGCGGCCAAACATCTTCGGGAACCAGTGATAGATGCCCGCAAGCATTCCGAAAATGGCCGACATGCCCATCACGATGTGGAAGTGTGCGACAACGAAATACGTGTCGTGAACGTTCACGTCCAACGCAGAGTCCGCCAGAATGATACCGGTCAGTCCACCCGTTACGAACGTGCTCACCAAACCAACGCTGAAGAGCATTGCAGGCGTGAAGCGGATGTTGCCCTGCCACAATGTCGTGATGTAGTTGAACGCCTTCACCGCGGACGGGATGGCAATCAGAAGAGTGGTGAATACGAATACTGAACCGAGGAAGGGATTCATGCCTGTAACGAACATGTGGTGGCCCCATACAATGAAGCTCAAGAAACCGATTCCCAAAATGGAACCCACCATCGCTTTGTATCCGAAAATTGGCTTACGTGCGTTTGTAGCGATGACCTCAGAGATGATGACCAAAGCAGGAAACAAGAAGATGTATACATAGGGGTGAACCAAGAAACAGAACAAGTGATGATAAAAGACAGGTGAAAAATACGTAACGTCCAGCGCTTCACCCCCGATGAAAATATCGGAGAGGTAGAACGCTGTGCCCATGGTGCGGTCCATCAACAACAAAACCACGGCAGAAACCAAAACAGGGAACGATAATACACCCAAGATGGCTGTGACCATGAAGGCCCAGATGGTCAAAGGCAGGCGCGTCATGGACATGCCCTTTGTACGCACGTTGATGACTCTAACCACGTAGTCAAATCCGCATAAAAACGAGATAAC
>CALKYI010000206.1 GCA_938003665.1 uncultured Flavobacteriales bacterium | reverse complement strand
TGCTCATCCATGCCCATGTGCCTTTGCTGGTGCATCACACCAGTGGTGTTCGAAAGGAGTGGTACCGTGATGATTTGGAAGAGCACGGCAAGCGCGATCCGCTTGTTGCTTTGCGCAAACGACTGGTGAAACTCGGCATCGCTGAAGAGGCACTGGACACCATTGATACGGAGGTGACAGCGGCGGTGGAAGCGGCGTTTGAACGGGCCCAAGGCCACGACGAACCGGACCCAGCGATGTTGGCCCAGCATGCCTTGGCACCTACCACCATCACTGAGGAAGTTGGAAACCGGGCAGGCGCGGATGAAGAGCACACCTTGATGGTCGACTGCGCGTTGCACGCCATGCAGGAAATCCTAGCGGACCACCCCGAAGCTTTGCTCTATGGACAGGACGTCGGCGGACGGTTGGGCGGCGTCTTCCGAGAGGCCGCCACTTTGGCTCAGAAATTCGGCGACCAACGCGTCTTCAATACCCCCATTCAAGAAGCGTTCATCATTGGTTCGACCGCCGGTATGTCCGCTGCGGGACTGCGGCCCATTGTGGAAGTACAATTCGCCGACTACCTCTGGCCAGGCCTCAACCAGCTCTTCACGGAGCTCAGCCGAAGCTACTTCTTGTCGAATGGCCAATGGCCCATTCACAGCCTGATCCGTGTTCCCATCGGCGCTTACGGTTCCGGCGGGCCCTACCACAGCTCGAGCATCGAGTCTGTATTGGCCAACATCCGGGGCATCAAGGTGGTGTACCCCTCCAACGGCGCCGACTTGAAGGGTTTGCTCAAGTCCGCCTTTTACGATCCGAACCCCGTGGTTGTGCTCGAACACAAAGGGCTGTATTGGTCCAAAATCCCCGGCACCGAAGCCGCGAAGGTCATCGAGCCCGATGCGGCATACCGCGTGCCCATCGGAAAGGGGCGCATGGTGACCGAGGTCCAAGCCGGTGAGGAAAGTGCTTGTACCATCATCACGTACGGACGCGGAGTGTATTGGTCGCAAGCCGCGGCGGCAGCGTTTGGCGGACGCGTGGAAATCTTGGATTTGCGTACGATTAGCCCCGTGGACTTTGAATTGATTAGCGAACGCATCAAACACACCCACCGCGCGGTGGTGGTAACCGAAGAACCAGTCAATAACGGATTTGCTCAGGCGCTGGCAGGCCGCATTAGCAGTGAATTGTTCGCCGAGCTGGATGCACCGGTGCAGGTAGTGGGATCCATGGAGACCCCTGCCATTCCGTTGAATGAAAACTTGGAGCGTTTCGTCCTCGTGAACGAGACCAAGGTGCGAAACGCCCTCGTACATACGTTGGAGTATTGATGAAACGGTTGCTTTTGTGTTGGATGCTTGCTGGTCATGCGGTCGCTGGTGCACAGGACGCATGGAGCGGTGAGGTAATTTTTGACGTTACTCCCCGCCAAGCGACAGAAAGCCAGTGGGATTACCTTCCGCACACCGTCACGTACGAGACGAATGGCGAGGCCTGGCGCATCCTGGAACAAGGAACGAGCTTCGAGCGCGTCTGGATTGGGGAACATGGCGCGCCCACCCACCATATCCTGTTCCATTTCCTCGGCCATGCCGTGGAACTCGAGGAACGCTGCACAGGCGAACCCATCGCGCAATTTGACTGGGGACCGGCCCCGTGCCCTTGGAACGTCGGATCCGAAAATGCAGTGCTTTTCGTCAGCGACGGCCCTGTCCACTACGAACTGAACGAACAATCAAAGCGTGCTATGAAGCGCTCCAACTGGGACCGCAAGCACTTCGAATTGCCCAATGGGTATGAACCCATTGACAAGCCCGGATTGGCTGCCTTGCTGCAATCGCTCGGCCGACCCCTCGATTGAACTCAAGCCTGCGCCAGTAACCTTCGTGGACGTTGGATTGTTTTTTCCGGTGGTCCTGCGAACTTTTAATGGGTTCTAGAAATTGAAGGGGTATGCAGGTGCACAAAGGAATCATGTGGAATGTCGCTTCTGTAAAGCGAGAGGGACCCGAAGCGGTCCGCGTTCGCATTGAACCCTTGCAACCAAAGGCCGCAGCCCTGCAGTGCAATTTGGCTGGCGGTTATGTGACCTTCACGCTCCCTACCTCACCCCGATTGCGAAGAACCTACTCCGTTCTCCACCAAGACGAATGGGGACTGGAGAACGTCGTGGAAAACGTTCGAGGCGGGCAAGCCAGTCGCTGCACTAGCACGCCCCCCAAATCCGGTGACATGCTGGAGCTGATAGATAT
>CALKYI010000205.1 GCA_938003665.1 uncultured Flavobacteriales bacterium | reverse complement strand
AAAATCACCCCTTTCATCAAGGTGTGACGTCCAAACTCACCCTGCCTTTGTGGGCCTTGGAGCCATCCTGGCACGAATCGGAAAAGAAAGCAGGTTAGAAAGTCCAGCGGGGAACGGGCTCATCGGCCAAATCTCCCGAAAAGCCCGCCTCGTAGAGCATGCTTCCAGCAACTGCAATCATGGCGGCATTGTCAGTACAATCAGACATAGGCGGGATGAACACCTGCCAATTAGCACCGTCTGATTTGGCCTGCAACCTCGCTCGCAGGCCTCTGTTGGCGGATACGCCGCCTGCGATGGCGACGCGTTCGATACCGGTTTGTTCTACCGCAGCTTCTAGTTTATCCATCAGGATTTCCAGGATTGCGTGCTGGACACTCGCAGCGATATCGGTTTTTCGTTGTTCAACGAACTGATCGTTTTGCTGCACGTTTTGTTGCAAGAATTGCCAGATCTGCGTTTTGAGGCCGCTGAAACTCATGTCCAACCCGGGCACTTGCGGCTTGGTGAAACGGAATGCATCCGATCGGCCTTCACCGGCTAAGCGATCCAATACGGGACCACCCGGGTAGGGCAACCCCATCAATTTGGCCACCTTATCGAATGCCTCACCGGCAGCATCGTCCTTGGTCTCGCCCAAAATTGCCATATCGAGAGGACTGTCGATTCTCACGAGCTGGGTGTGCCCTCCCGATACGGTCAAACACAAGAAGGGAAATTCCGGCATTGGACCCGGTTCCAAAAAATGCGCCAAAATATGCGCTTGCATGTGGTTCACAGGAACCATGGGGAGATCATGGGCCCAAGCCCACGATTTTGCGAAAGCCGCTCCTACGTGCAGACTCCCCATCAAACCAGGACCGCGCGTGTAAGCGACGGCTTGAATGTCGTCTACTTGGACCTGCGCTTGTTCCAATGCTGACGTAAGCGCGGGCACGATGTTCTGCGCATGGGCTCGGCTTGCCAGTTCCGGCACAACCCCTCCATATGACTCGTGTATGGCCTGATTTGCAATGACATTGGACAACACTTCTCGCCCTCGAATGACAGCGACACCTGTATCGTCGCACGATGACTCAAACGCTAGGATTACTGGAGGAGTTGGCATGGTTTCTGACGACAAAAGTATAATTTCACCAGCAATAGATGAGCAATCGATTACCAAAACAAACGCAACGAGTCCTGGGTACGCTGGTCTTGGGATTGGTCGTTATTTGGAGCACGTTGGCATCATCGACTTTTCAGACTTGGCTCGCACAACGCACCCTGAACAAGCTGACCCTAAACCTCGACTTGGTGTGGCACGTCGAAAAGGCCGCAATTGGCCTTTTTCCGCCGGCAATTGAAGTCAATGGCATTCAAATGAGCACGCCAAGTGGTGACTCCATACACGTAGACAAAATTCGCATCGCATCACATCGGTGGAGACCAATTCTGAGCGACGGCCACATCGACAGCGTCGCCGTTCAAGGCGTGAAAGGCCATTTGTCCCTGCAAGCATTCGAAGGATCCGCGAAAACTCCGGCCAACGCGGTAACGCCCTTTTCAATTGACCATGTCTGCCTTGAACAAATCGCGGTAACGTGGGCAGAAGAAAGCAGCCCGACCCAATTCAATTGCAGCCGTTTCATCGGTCAGCAAATTGAATGGAACGGAACACATGTCGCCGGAATG
>CALKYI010000204.1 GCA_938003665.1 uncultured Flavobacteriales bacterium | reverse complement strand
CCGCAATTTGCTCGTGGTGAGGGTTAGTCATCAACGTACCTATTAACGTTTAAGCAAGGCAAATCTAATTCACAGGGAAGAAGTTCGGCCTCCGTCGACCGGTAAATTGATGCCGGAGATGTAACTCGCTGAGGGTGAGGCTAAAAAGGCGATGGCCCGCGCCACTTCTTTCGGTTCTCCGGTGCGTTTCATGGGCACTACATTGGCCATTTGTGCCCGAATTTCTGCGGTTGAGGCTCCAGTTTTGCTCGCCTTGTTGGCAATGATCTGCTCCAACCGGGCTGTGTTCGTGGCGCCAGGCAGTACGTTATTGACCGTAATGCCGTGCACGCCTACTTCGTTGGCCCAGGTCTTGGCCCAATTGGCGACGGCTCCGCGGATGGTGTTGCTGACCCCCAAGTTGTTCAGGGGCTGCTTGACACTTGTGCTGATGACGTTAATGATGCGACCATATCCGGCGGCTTTCATGCCTGGAAGCACCGCTTGAGCAAGCAGGTGGTTGCATACCAAATGCTGTTGGAAGGTGTTTAAGAATGCTTCGACTTCCGCTTCTACGATGGGGCCCCCGGCAGGTCCCCCAGTGTTGTTGATGAGGATGTGTGCCGGGTGCGCTTCGACCACTTTGGCAATGGCGGTTTTCACTTCCTCCGGACGACTGAAATCGGCCTGGGCAACGGCGTGGAGTTCGGTGTTGGGCAACTGTTTCAGAGCAGCGTCGAGCCTTTCAGCGTTCCGGGCTACCAGTGTGACTTGCGCACCGAGGCCGGCCAAATGTTGCGCTGCAGCCAACCCAATTCCCTGGGTTGCACCGCACACCACTGCGTGCTTGCCCTCAAGCCCCAATGGCATCCATGTATTCGTCGAATCCGTCATGCGACGAAGGTAGCGACTCACCCGGCAAAGTGTGTGTACTTTTACCTGCAAACCCGCGCTGATGAAACGCATTGAACACATTGGAATCGCTGTTGCGGATTTGCGCGCAGCAGAGCAAATTTTCGAAGATGTATTGGGCGAATCGGCGTTCAAGCGGGAACAGGTGGAATCCGAGGGCGTGGAAGTAAGCTTCTTCCAAACTGGGGAAAGCAAGGTTGAATTGCTGGCCAGTACGACACCTGAAGGTGCCATCGACCAACACATCGCAAAGCGCGGCGAAGGCCTGCACCATTTGGCTTTTTCAGTGGACGACTTGCGCGGTGAAATCGAG
>CALKYI010000203.1 GCA_938003665.1 uncultured Flavobacteriales bacterium | reverse complement strand
CATGGTGTCAAAAATGCCATATCCTCCGCCGTACGGTTTTCCAGGGCGGTCGTGTTCTGGCTCATTCACATAGGTGCAGCTTCCGACGAGAAAATTCAATTCAGGTGGGTCGGTCCGATACTGCCATAGCGGCTGCGTCTCAACGAACAGCGTGTCGCTTACAGGTTCGCCGCGGTCATCACCTATGAAATAACGGTACTGTGTCCCTGGAGTAAGGTTGCTCAACTCCACCTGGAAGCAGTTTCCGAGTTGCATGGATTGCATCGGGGCAACATTCAACCGTTGTCCTGTAGAATCGAGAAGGCTAACCGTTGGAACACTGGAATGCGACTCCGCTGAAAGCTGGCACCACACCCGCGCGCTTCGCATCCCGACATCACCTACTATTGGAGTAGCATTCAATTCGACTGAAGAGGAAGGTGTAGAAACCTGGCCGCAACTCATGACGAGTATCGCTAAGAAGAAACCGAAATGGCGCATTGCTTGAATTTTCATCAAACATACGGAAACAAAAAAGGGACCCCGAGGGGTCCCTTTCAAATCGATGAGTAGGAAAATTACTTCGCTACTACAATGTTTTGAGCGTCAGTGAAGTTCGCGTGAACAACAGAAACTGTGTAGTTTCCAGCTGCCAAGTCGTGCTTCACAACGATGCGGTTGCCGCCAACGATGTTCTCCTGAGCAACTTCCTGAGAGATGACAGCCTTACCAGACATGTCAGTAACCTCGAGAATGATATTTTCTCCGCCCAGGTTCAATTCGCGATCGAACTTCACGCTAAACGTGCTTTCGAATACTGGGTTCGGGAAGATGTTCCACTCGGTCGTGTTGTCGATGTTTGACAAACCGTGGCTGTCGCCGTTGTTCTGGCCGAAGCAAGAACCGTCGTTGTAGGTAGCGTCAGCGTTGAAGTTTGCAGCGTTTGCGTCTGTGCATCCGAAAACTTGAGCATCCGTAGAAGAGAATGTCAAGTCATACGCACGCCATGCAGCGCCTTCAGCGTCCCAGCCCTGGAGGTTCAAGATACCGGTAGCTGTGCCGTCCGTCGTCAATTGCATGAGCAAAACGCGGTTACCAGCTTCAGCGGCTGCCTGAACGTCAGTAGGAACAACGAACCAAGCACCGTCTGTGACAGTCAACTCAGAACCACTCAAGAAGTTGTTGTAATCAACACCAACAGTCCAGAGGTTGTTGTTTGTGCTGTTAGTAGCACCGATGGTTACCCAGCTGTCGTAAGCCAAAGAGCCTTCCAAAGCAACAATCTGATCGTTCACGTCCAATGACGAGAAGCTACCGTATTGGTGCTGGTAGAAATCTGTGGTAGTCGCCACGTTCAAAACGTGCTCGCCGTCAGCAAAAACAGCGTGCAAAGAATGCTCTGCTGAGGGCAATACTGCGTAAACGCGGTACGTATTACCTTCTACTTGGCCGCCGTTATCTACAGCTTCGACGACCAACTCAACATTGCTGGCACTCGCACCGAAGGCGAGGAAAGAGGCCGCAGCCAGTGTGAAAAGGTTCTTCATTTGAATGAATTATTTGATGTTTCTGGTCAAGATTTGATGTCAGTAGAGGCTAAGATAAGGGATTTCATCGTTAAACCCAAACTTTCTTCGTCGAAGTTAATAAAAAATTCATAGACGTATCCTGATATCTTACCGATGAATCGAAGATAGACATCTCGAGTGGAAATACAAAAAGCATCGTTTGCTGGGCTTTCTCAATCTCCGCGCGTGTTCATGCTTATTTTCGCTTCCAAAGCGATTTACCATGAGCACCTCGACCATTGCACATTATATAAACGGAGCTTGGCACAAACCATCTGAGGCAGATGCCACTCCCCTCCTTCACGCCATCAACGGGCAGGTCGTTGCACACGTCGGGAATGAATCCCTCGATTTTGAATCGATTCTTGCCTATGGCCGGGAGATTGGAAACACCCACCTTCGCCGCCTCACGTTTCAACAACGCGGCCTGATGCTCAAGCGCTTGGCACTGCACCTTTTAAAGCACAAGGAAACTTTTTATGAAGCGAGTTGGGCAACGGGTGCGACACGGACCGATGCCTGGATTGACATCGAAGGAGGAATTGGAAACCTCTTTAGTTATGCTAGCTTAAGAAGGCAGTTTGGTGACCAACCCTTTGCTTTGGACGGTGACTACGTCCCGTTAAGCAAGCAAGGATCCTTCGGCGCGCAGCACATCCTAACACCGAAGGAAGGTGTAGCTGTACACATTAATGCATACAATTTCCCGGTGTGGGGAATGCTGGAAAAGGTGGCTGTCAATTGGCTTGCCGGCATGCCTGCGGTGGTCAAACCGGCATCTGCTACGAGCTTCCTCACTTCTGTTGTCGCCCAAGAGATTATCAACTCGGGTATCCTTCCAGATGGAGCCCTTCAATTGATTTGTGGTCCGGCGCGTACATTATTGGATCACGTTGATGAACGAGATGTCGTCACCTTCACGGGCTCGGCATCCACGGGTTTGAAATTGCGGTCTCATCCTAATTTGCTCGCACACGCCGTTCCGTTCAATATGGAGGCGGATTCGCTGAATTCTGCTGTGCTCGGTGAAAATGTTGCTCCTGGCGACCCGGAGTTTGAACTCTTCATTAAAGAGGTGCGAAAAGAAATGACCGTCAAGGCTGGACAAAAATGTACGGCTGTGCGTCGTGTCTTTGTGCCGCGAAGCCAAATGGACAACGTGCAGGAAGCGCTCACCCAAGCCTTGTCCAAAGCTGTGATGGGCGATCCGCAACAAGAAGGCGTACGCATGGGAGCACTGGTGAACAAGGGACAGAAAGAGGAGGTACTCGCCAAATTGGACCTGCTCAAGTCAGAAGCTCAAAGCGTTTACACCCATCCATTGGACCTGGTCGGACAAGAAGCCATTGCCGACGCATTCTTAGGGCCACAACTTCTGCGCCACGACGACCCGTTGAACGCACAGCATTGCCATGACGTTGAAGCGTTTGGCCCAGTTGCCACACTGATGCCGTATGACTCAATGGACGAAGCCGTCGCGTTGACCAAAAAGGGCAAAGGCTCACTTTGCTGCTCGTTGGTAAGCCATAGTGCAGCTGAAGCACGGGCATTCGTAGCAGGTGCAGCCACTATGCATGGGCGAATTTTGGTTTTGGATCGGGATTGCGCCAAAGAGTCCACCGGTCACGGCTCTCCACTCCCACTGCTCACACACGGCGGACCAGGGCGTGCGGGTGGCGGCGAAGAAATGGGCGGTGTTCGGGGTGTACATCATTACATGCAACGAACGGCTGTGCAAGGTTCACCAACTGCCCTGACCGCCATTGCGCAGAAATACCAACCAGGTGGAGTGCAGGTTGAGGCCCAGCCGCACCTGTTCCAGCAGCATTTCGAAGAATTGGTCATTGGGCATACGGTAACAACTGCAAAACACACCGTTACCGAAGCGGACATCGTGAACTTTGCCAATGTCAGCGGGGATCATTTCTATGCCCATGTCGATGAAACCAGCTTG
>CALKYI010000202.1 GCA_938003665.1 uncultured Flavobacteriales bacterium | reverse complement strand
CGCAGTTCCTTCAAACTGGCGGTAAACTGCGGTGCTTCGTTCAGGTAGCGCAGACACAAGTACTGCGGAATGCTCACCCCGTAGGTCTTTTCCACCCGCTTGCCCTCGAGGTTGACGGCACGAATAATGCGCCGCAAATCGGCGAGTATATCCCGGTCATTTGGATTCATTCCCATGCTAAAGGCAGATCAAATAGTTGCGCTGACGCGCTCCAAGGTATCCAACATTTCGCAAATGTCCGCTTCCTCCGTCAGCGGGTTCTGGAACGTGCAGCGCAGCCAAGTTTCGTCATCAATGGTGGTTTTCACGATGTAGTGAGGTCCTTGCTCGAGGAGGCTTCTGCGCAGTTTTGCGTTGTCTGCGCCTTTCAGGCGGAAACAAAGGATGTTGGACTCCGGTGTCCCGAAACATTCCCAGTCCGGCCTTTTTCGAACCTCGGTGGCGGCCACCTGCGCCCGGTCGATCAGTCGGTCCACTAGGCTCTCCCACAATTTGTGGCCGTGCGCTTCCCAAATGCCAAAAACGGCCACGCTCAGCATGCGCTTGGTGCATTCAAACGTTCGTTTGCTCAGGTTCCACCACTCCTCCTGCTCGTTTTCGTACAAGTACGCCGCCTCCTGGCTGAACGCTGCGTAGGCGTCCGAACCGTTCCGATAGAACAGGCCGGTGCACAAGGCTGGAACACCGAGCATCTTGTGAAAATCCATCGCCACCGAATCCGCCAGCTCTATCCCTTTCAGCGGGGCCTTGTTGCGTTCTGAGAAGACCTGCGCAGCTCCATGGGCTCCGTCCACGTGGAACCAGAGGTCGTTTTGCTGCGCAAACGAAGCGAGCATCTCCAAATCGTCAAACGTGCCTGTCGAAGTGGTGCAGGCATTGCCGACCACCGCAATCACTTCAAGTCCTTGGGCCGTGGCCGTTGCAAACGATTCCCGCAGCGCCTCTGGGTCAATCTGATGATTGCTCAGCGTCCGCACCTTCACGGTACCAGCAGCGCCCCATCCCATAACCCGCACAGCTCGATCAACGCAGTAATGCGCCTGCTCACTGACCAAGACCGCACACGCCCGTGCGGAGCCTTCCCGCCACGCGTTGCCCTTGGCTTTGCGTTGACGAGCGGCGAGCAAGGCAGTCAGGTTCGCTAGCGTACCTCCGTGGCACAAAATGCCGCCTGATGCATTTCCAAGGCCCATAAATTCTGCCAATTCCTGCATCACCGCTTCTTCCATGGGGCTGCTTGCAGGTCCCATTTCATCAATGGCCATGCCGTTATTGAGCAAGGCGGTTGCAGCCTGGAGCCACGCCAATTGCGGAAGCGGAACCGCCACCTGATGACCTGCGTAGCGTGGATCGTGCAACCGATTGGATTGAGCCAACACCTCCTCGAGCAAACTTGCCTTCCAAAGGGTGCCAGGCTCTGTGCACGGCGTTTTATTAAGCCTTGATTTCCAATAACCTAAACGCTCTTCTGGCGGGGAGAAAGGCAACACACGATCATGGCGCTTGTCCTGCGATTCCGATAGGTAATCCGCGAGCCGCTCAACCATTTGGCCCCCACTTTTACGGAAGGCATCCACTGTGTAAAAGTTCGACCAATGGTGCGGAATGCTCGGTTTTGAACAGGCTTTCATGTGCGAAAGTTCGGGCGATTGATGCGTACTTGAGCGTTTTTTGCTTTTCTTGCGTTCGGAAATTTCCTGAAACACAACACAACATCATGAAGAAACTCATGTTCACCCTGGCGCTCTCAGCGCTGGTTACGATGGGCGTTCAGGCCCAAAAGCAAATGGGCGATGAGCACAACATCGAGGTGGCTTTCACTCCCTTCGGAGGTAGCCCAATCGACGGATCAACGCTCAAGTACCGTAACTTCTTGGAAGACAACCGTGCCTTCCGTTTGTCCCTCACCATGTCCAACTCCAACGACGTTCACGCGTGGTACCAGGACGGTGAAATCAACGAAGCTGATCCAGTCAGCCCACAGTTGAACATCAACACGAAGAGCTCAACCTTCGGAATCGCTCCCGGTTACGAAATGCACTTCGACGGCATGGACAACCTGTCTCCCTACATCGCATTCGAATTGCCAATCGTCATTGGCAACCGTTCGGATACGCAGGAGTTCTGGGGACCACAAGACATCAACGATGCCGGTCAGCCTGACCAGTACATCGTTTGGAACTTGGGCAACGAGCAGGGCTTCACACAAGTCGGGTTCAACATCCTCTTCGGTGCTGACTACTACTTCTCAGATGCCATCTACCTCGGGTTCGAAGCCGGTCTCGGTTTCAGCAGCACGTCGTTTGGCAACCACAGCATCACCACCGACAACTTGACGGCATTCAACATGTACTTCAACAATGCCTTCTCTACAGAAGCAGCAGGTGCTGAAGTTGCAGGTGAATTCGTAGGTCAATTGCCATTCAGCGCATTGGACGGTGTGATCTACAACGAGTACTGGCCTGACGGTGCAGGTTCTGACGACCTGTACTACCCTTGGCCAAACCACATCAGCAACTCCACCATCGGAAACGTATTCCAGGGTGCATTGC
>CALKYI010000201.1 GCA_938003665.1 uncultured Flavobacteriales bacterium | reverse complement strand
CTTGATGAGGTTGCGGTGGAAATCAGTGACGAGGCTGCCGATGTAGCGGGCTTTGAGCCCAGCGCCCGTCGCTTCCCGGCACCCGACGATGAAGCGCTTCACGGCTTCGGGCGAGGAGTCAATCAAGGCATCGTTGATGGAATAAATCGTGCCTGTTTCTGGGAACGACATCTGGGGATGGGAAAGGAAAAACTCACCCACGGCCGGGTCCAGCGTGAAGCCGTTGACGCCGCTGCCAGTCGTGTACACGAGCATGGTGGACGATCCGTAGTGGATATACCCGGCGACCACCTGGTCGGATCCTGGCTGCAGAAAATCTTCGTCTTTGAGCGGCTCCCCGAGTGGGGTGATGCGCCGGTAAATGCTGAAGATGGTCCCTATGGAGACATTGACGTCGATGTTGGAACTGCCGTCGAGGGGGTCAATCATGACCACGTACTTGCCTTGCCGGCCTTCGTCGCCGCACAGGATGTGATTTTCCTGCTCCTCGCTGCCAATGCCCGCAACGGATTTGCCCGCCGTCAGGATGCGCATGAAGGTTCGGTCGGCAAAAACATCGAGCTTCTGCTGGTCTTCGTCGTGGGTGTTTTGGGAGCCCGAAGCGCCGAGGATGCCGGCGAGGCCGGCGCGGTTGACTTGGTGGTTGACGATTTTCGCTGCGACCCCGATATCGGTCAGCAGCCGGGTGAGTTGTCCGGATACGAAGGGGAACTGCGCCTGCGTATCCATGATGAATTCCTGGAGGGTAATCGCTTTCGACATGGGTGGATTTTGTTCATTGCAAAACCACTGCCAAGATAGAAGGGAACTGTCCTTATTGCGCGGTCAATTGGCGGGTCAAATCCACAAAGGCCTCGGGAGAAAGTTGCTCGGGGCGCAGTTTGAGGGTGGCCTCGTCGATTCCGTCGATGGCAAATCCGCCGGCCCGGAGTGAGTTGCGCAGGGTTTTGCGCCGTTGGTTGAATGCGGCCTTGGTCAGGCGCTTGAGGTCGGCATAAGCGACGTCCTCGGGCCATTCCGCTCGGCGACGGAGCCGCAATACACCGCTGTTCACTTTTGGCGGCGGATTGAAAACGTGAGGCGGAACCGTGAACAGGTACTCCGCTTCGTAGTAAACCTGAATGAGGACGCTGAGGATGCCGTAGGTCTTGGATCCGTGGGCGGCACATACGCGCTCAGCGACTTCTTTTTGGAACATGCCCACGAGCTCGGTGCCACGGTCCTTCCAATCGAGGAATTTGAAGAGGATCTGCGAGCTGATGTTGTACGGGAAGTTACCGGCGACTACGAGCGGCCCCAGGGTCTCCAAATCGCTCAAATGCATGCGCAAGAAATCGCAATGCTGTACGCTTCCCTCCGGAATCCAGTCTTGTTGCTGGAGGAATTGAACGCTTTCCTCATCTACGTCCAGGGCGAGAACCTGGGCTCCAAAGCGCTGGACGAGCGGCCGTGTGAGCGCGCCCGTTCCCGGTCCGACTTCCAGAATGCATGCCTTCAGATCATCCGTCCGGATCGCAGTTGCGATGCGCTCGGCGACTGTGGGATCTTCGAGGAAGTGTTGGCCGAGGTGCTTTTTGGCTTTGACCCCGTTGGATTTGGCGACCATGGTGGGCAGGTTGAGCAATCAGTTTTTAGAGGGCTCAAGTTCGGAAACGACTTCGCCTTCTTCCAACGCGTGTAGCACGGTCCGAAAAGCCGGGGCGCTGGAGCCAAATCGAGCGACGTATTCCTTCTGCAAAGCGGGGGCGAACTGTGCCGTGTAAATTTTGAATTTATCTGCGTCGACGGCGAAATACTGAACCGCTACGGAGTAATTTTCTGCCGATTCGTCGAGAATTCTACAAATTTTATATCCCGAAAAACAACCGGTCGCGAAAATTTTTGGAATGTGGTCTTCCCGCATGAAAGCCAGCCATTCCGGGAAAATCGAGGCTTCGAGGCTCACCGTCACGTTGTATAAAATTCGGTTTGACCGACGGTTAATAGAAATTTGTCGCATTCGTTTGATGATTTATCGAGATTTTTCTCGTATATTCGAATTCTGAAATCTTAACCAAGATAAAGTGATGCGAACACTTTTCCTCTCCCTGCTCTGTCTATTCGGAGCTTTGACGGTCCTCCAAGCGCAGGACCCAGGCATTGCCTACCAGGCAGTTGCCCGAGATGCCGACGGCGATCCACTGGCGGACGCCGAACTCGATGTGCGGGTCACCCTTTACGGGGCTGACGACGCCATTTTGTGGCAAGAATCTCATGCCAGCGTATTAACCAATCAGTTCGGCAACCTTGCCCTCACCATCGGTGACGGTGCGGTTACTCCCGGCTATGATGCATTAAGCGCCATAGACTGGTCAGCTGCTGGCTTGCACTTCGGAATCGAGGTGGATGCTGGAGCCGGATATGCTTCTTTCGGAAGCGTAGACGTAGAAGCTGTACCCGTCGCGATGTATGCATTGAACGGTCAGGAAGAAGAGATTGCTGCTCTGCAAGGCGCTCTCGACGCGCTCGACGGTGACGTCGACATGCTCGTTGACGGCTTGTACGATGCAATCGCTGCCAATGCTGCTGCTGACGCTGCTGAATCAGCTGATGGAGATGCCGCGGATGCCGCGTTGCAAGCTGCCATCGATGCGAACGCTGCCGCTGTTGCAGCTGAATCAGCTGCAGGTGCTGCTGAAGATGCCCTGTTGCTTGGCTTGATTCA
>CALKYI010000200.1 GCA_938003665.1 uncultured Flavobacteriales bacterium | reverse complement strand
TTCCCGTGGCGATGAGTCGGTCCTCGAGGAAACGGCGCTTCACCCCGGCATAGAAACCGACTTCTTGGTTTACAATCTTCGAAGCGGTGTCGCTGACGATCGTGCCATCGCTCCACGGCGTGTAGCGTCGGTAATTGGCACCAACGCGCACCTCCTCCAAGCCTTCCGGTTCAAAGATGTACTCGCCGTGCACGTGGCTCAAGCTCGATTGATCGAAAAAGCGGGTACCGCCCTCCCCTTCGTTGTTTTTGGCCGAAACCAATGCGTTGAAGGCTTGCTCAAATTCAGGCGTGCCGGGCATCAAATGCCCCAATGGATTTTCAGCCACATCGTTCAAGCCTGCATAGCCCGCATTGGTCCACGCTTCAACCTGAGAATGCCAGATTCCGAGGGAATCCCCGTACGTATTGTACCACGCCGGGATGGCGCCGTCCTCGTATCCATAAATCGGGAACCCAAATTCGGGATCGACCCCGATTTGCACGAGGTCCGGCCACGTCTCGTTGATGCCCGGAACGATGCTGTCCACCCAGTAGCGGTAGTACACCTTGGAGTACTGGTAGTCCGAACGGGTTTCGTCTTGCAACTTGAGCGCCGTGGCATACGGATCGTAAGAATTGCCCGCATCCTCGCTGGTGCGGTAAGCACGGATGAACCACTTCCCGGGCTTCCGCAGCTCCAACTTGTGCTGGTAAAATTCAATGTCCCGCAGGCTGAAGCGGTTATCGCCTTGGTACACGGTGGTACCGAACCCGCTATTGAATCCGTACACCAACTCGGGGCTCTCGTAGGTATCCTCGGGATTGAGGCGCCAATGCAGCGCCGTGCTGAATTTGAGGTTTCCGGTGTTGTAATAGACCAGGTCGACTTCCTTTTAGCCTGTGCGTAAGAAATTGCCGAGGCCACGGGCGTTCGAACTGCCATCACCGGAATAATCGAAAACTGGCTTGTATTCGTCTCCGTAAATGTTGACCGCATCGTACCGGCCGGGGTTGGAGGCGTCTACTTGTGAGCCGTCCACCGGGTCGTAGTTCGTGGCTTCCCAGTCGTAAGCCGAAAAACGGAAGGCATTGACCTTGAAGCCCAGTACGGGATTGCCATCGTCGTCGGTCGTGTAATCCGCATACCGGAACGCCAATTCGTTCAACTCGCGCTCCCCCACTTTCGTTGACACCGTGATGCCTGGGAATTGGAACGGCGATTTGGTCTCCATGCTCACCACGCCATTGAATGCGCCCGGACCGTAGAAAGCCGAACTCGCGCCCGCCACGATGTCCACGCTCTTGACGTCCAAATCTGAAGCACCCAAGAAATTACCCAAGGAGAAATTCAAACCTGGGCTTTGGTTGTCAATGCCGTCGATGAGCTGCAGCGAACGAACCGGTGAGGTCGAGTTGAATCCGCGGGTGTTGATGATTTTAAAACCCAAACTGGCCGAGGTCACGTCCACCCCTTTGAGGTTACCAAGTCCTTCATAGAAGGAGCCACTCGGCGCTTCCTTGATGGCGATGACATCCATGGATTCCACCGTGAGCGGCGCTTGCTTCTGCTTTTCGCTGATGCGGTCGCCTACGACTTCCGCTGCATCGATTAACACCTGGTCCGGCGCCAATTTGATGGTGAGTTTGTCGCTGGCATTTTGAACGGTCACCGTTTGCAGGCTATAGCCGATGAAGCTGACCTGCAGCTTGACCGGGAAGGTCGAAACGGGGAGCAGAAACTGCCCGTCAAAATCGGTTGTGACCCCTGTTGTGGTGCCTTCGATGATGACGTTAGCGGAGAAAATAGGTTCTCCGAGTTCCGCGTCAATTACACGGCCACGCAGCATTTCTTGAGCAACAGCAGTCCCTCCCAAGGCGGAGGCACCGATTAAAACGAAAAGAAAAATCCAATGCTTCATCGGACGGGCTTTTTGGTTTGGAAAGTCAAATAACGCAAAAAACCGCTCCCGGCGATTTTCAACGGGCAATTCTTACGAACACCTCAGGCCAATTCGATGCGCACTTGGCCGTCAATTTCGACCACATCACCCGTCCGCAGTTTCCGGCGTTTGCGCCCTTCCACTTCGCCATTCACGGTGATTAATTCATCTTCCACCATCATTTTGGCCTCTCCTCCCGTGGCCGCATAACCTGTAGCTTTCAGCAGCTGGAGCAGATCAATGACGTCCGAGCGCAACTCAAAAGTTTCCTCTTGCATGTCAATCGGGAAAACGAACAGGGTCGGATTCGGACATCATGCGGTACGCGGTTTCGTAGATGTCATCCACACTGGGCTTGCTGTAGTAATCCCCATCCGAACCATACGGCGGCAAGTGCGGTTGGGCGGCCAATGTCACCGGTGCGCCATCAAGGTGCTTCCATCCGCCTTGGCGGGTCAAAATGTCCTCCAAAATGTAGGCGCTCGCTCCACCCGGAACGTCCTCATCTACCACGAGCAACCGGTTGGTTTTGGCGAGTGAAGCTCCCGCCACATTCGTGGTATCCAACGGCAACAAAGTCTGCAAATCCACCAGTTCCGCCTCGATGCCCGCAACCGTTAAGCGCTCGGCGGCTTTCATAGCGAGATTGAACGTGGAGCCGTACCCCACAATGGTCAAATCGGCTCCGGGCTTCACCACTTCCGCGATGCCCAGCGGCACTGTGAATTCGCCCAAGTTGCTGGGCAAGCGCTCCTTGGTGCGGTAGCCGTTGAGGCATTCCACCACGAGGGCGGGCTCCTCGGCACGGAGCAAGGTGTTGTACATGCCCGCGGCTTGGGTCATGTTCCGCGGCACGCAAACGTGCATACCACGCAGGGCGTGCACAATCGTCCCCATAGGCGAGCCGCTGTGCCAAATGCCTTCCAGGCGGTGGCCCCGGGTGCGGATGATGACCGGTGCCTTTTGGCCACCGGCAGATCGGTACCGAACCGTTGCAGCATCGTCCCGCAAAATTTGCAGCGCGTAGAACAGGTAGTCGAGGTACTGGATTTCGGCGATGGGGCGGAATCCGCGCATGGCCAGTCCGATGCCCTGCCCTGCGATGGTGCATTCACGGATGCCCGTATCGGAGACGCGCAGCTCACCAAACTTCTCCTGCATGCCCTCCATGGCTTGGTTGACCCCGCCAATTTTTCCCGTGTCTTCTCCAAACGTGACCAACTCCGGGTAGGCTTCGAACAACGCCTCGAAATTTTTCTGCAGCACTTGCCGTCCGTCCACCCACTCTTCGCCGGCAAATTCGGCTGGTCGCACAGGCACTTCGTTTACCGAGTCCGTACCATCGCTGTACAGGTGCTGACTGTAGCGGGCACGGTTTTCGGCGTGCAATCGTGACGAAAGGGCATCCAGCGTCGCCTTGGCGGGTGATTCACTGCCTGCATGTCGGGCCGCCACTTGGCGCAATGCACCATGCACTTCTGCCCGACCCGGGAACAAGCCCTCGCGCAATGCGGTTACCTCAGCTGCTCCAGCCTCGAGGGCTTCAATGGCCGCCACCGCTTCTTCCATTTCGGCATCCACCGGGGCACGAAAAGCTGCCCAAGCGGACTTTTGCTCTTGGCGGACTTCCTTTTTGGCCTCTTTGCGGATGGCATCGAGTTCCTCTTGGGTGGCAGCGCCTTCCATGACGAGGAATTTTCCAAACTGCGCAATGCAATCGAACTCAGCGGCCCACGCCATGCGCTCTTCAGATTTGTAGCGTTCGTGCGAACCCGAGGTGCTGTGGCCCTGGGGTTGGGTGACTTCTTCTACGTGAACGAGCACCGGAACATGCTCTTCTCGGCAGCGTTGAGCGGCGGTTTCGTAGGTCGCAATCAGCGAAGGATAGTCCCATCCTTTGACCCGGAAAATGACCAACCCATTGGTTCCTTCTTCCATTTCCATTCCGCTCAAGGCTTGGGAAATGGATGCTTTGGTGGTTTGGTATTGCTTGGGAACGCTGATGCCGTATCCATCGTCCCAGACATTCATGAGCATGGGAACCTGCAACACCCCCGCGGCGTTCATGGTTTCCCAGAACAATCCTTCTGAAGTGCTCGCATCGCCGATGGTTCCGATGGCAATTTCATCCCCACCGGAGGTGAACCCTATTTTAGCCCGCGCCACCTCATCCATTTGCCGGTAGAGCTTCGATGCTTGGGCCAACCCGAGCAGCCGTGGCATTTGCCCGCCCGTGGGGCTGATGTCGGCGGAGCTGTTGAATTGGGCCATGTGGTCCATCCATTCGCCGTCATCGGTCAAAAACCGCGTAGCGAAGTGCCCGCCCATTTGCCGGCCCGCTGAGGTAGGTTCGCGTTCGATGTCGGTATCAGCATACAAGGCTGCGAAGTACTGACGGACATCGAGCAGGCCTTTGGCCATCATCAACGTCTGATCGCGGTAGTATCCCGAACGCCAGTCGCCTTTGCGCACCACCTTGGACAACGCAATTTGTGCCAGCTCCTTTCCATCCCCGAAAATGCCAAACTTGGCCTTCCCTCCCAATACCTCTTTGCGGCCGAGCAGCGAAGCTTCACGGCTGATGCAAGCAAGACGGTAATCGTTCAACAACAAGGCTCGAAAATCTTCTGCTGTGCCCGCGATGGATGCCATTGAGTCCGTCTGCTTCATGGCGCGAATTTACACAGACTCGGACCAAGTGGATGCGCCTCAGCGCAAAGCCGCATAAGCCACGGCGATTTCAGTGCCCACGCGGACGTTGTTCTCCACCAGCTGGCGATTCGCTGCGAGGCTTGCACCCCCCGTGGCCTCGTTGATGAAACGCAGCAAAAACGGCGTGAGCGCTTTGCCTTCGACGCCCTGTTCCACGGCTGCTTGCAATCCGGATTCGATGGCCGTTTCAATGGCCGTTGGATCCGCCGCTGCCGCCGCTGGGATGGGATTGGCCACGAGGAATCCGCCTTGGAGTCCGAGCGTCCACTTGGCGTGCATCGCCGCCGCCACCTCTTCGGGGGTAT
>CALKYI010000199.1 GCA_938003665.1 uncultured Flavobacteriales bacterium | reverse complement strand
GCGGCGAAAGCGTCAGGGTTCATGGTCTCACCAAACATAGACGCAGCAACCTGGCTGGATAGCCCTGCAAATGACCATTGAATGTCAGGCTGATTCATGGTTTGCTTTCCATCCAATTGTGATTGTAAGCTGTTAGAAGTTGGCATCCCATGAAAACGCAAAGGCTCAGCGATGAATGCCGGTACCGCGCTCGGGGCCAAGGCTATGCGCTCGGTAGTAGCTATAGTTCCATCTTTCGCTTCCCATGTGATTTGATAGGCTTCACCCGCAGCCAGAAGGAAATCGGCGGCTGCTTGACCGGACATGCTTTGTTCAATGCCCACTCGGTCCTCTCCTTCCTTGCGGATGCTCAATCGGCCTTCTCCTGAATTGAAGTCTGTTTGAATCGAAATTGCAACTGGCGCCACGGCTTCACGGTCCAATGAGAAACGCCATACTTCCCGGCCTTCAAAATCCTGGCTGCGATTGGTCGTAAGCCACGCCTCCCCTTCTGTTATGTTTTCCCAATAGAGGAATTCATCTGCCGTACTGTTGATTTCGAATGGCAATTGAAGTGCTTGCTCGTTTTGAACCAATTCCAGGGAAACCCCGGTCAAATTCCCGTCGACCTGGAAGATGTCATAGCCGCCCAATGCCTCAGGCCGAGAGCTGCTGAAAAACAACCGATCCGCTGACTGTTTGCCATTTCCTAGCATGCACACGGGAGCGCAATCATCGAAATCAGTATTCACCGGTGCGGGCAGTTTTTCAGGGATGCCGTATTCACCAACACCGTCAACAGCGACGCGGTATATGTCGAGACCGGTGTCTCCGTCCTTGCCATAGCTTGAATAAAATGCGAAGCGTTGCCCCGGTAGCCAGTGCAACTGCGAGGTGTAATCCCTTCGTTTGTCTTCCTTGGTGCGCAGCTGTTCGGGAATGGTCAGCAGCCGACCCTCAGACACGGGGATTTCATACAACCGGAAATAGTCGTCCGAATGAGACACCAAGGTTTCAACGCTTTGGAGTTGTTGCGCAACAACAGGGAATGAGGCATTGGTGGTGCATTGCCCAAATCGAAGCTTAGCATCTTCCAACCATGCTTCTTTGTTCGATGCTTGGTCAATCGCTGACCGCAAGTGCACTGCAGCTTCATCGAACTCAAAACGCGCATGGTGGTACCGGGCTTTGTAGTAATGCCAACCTGCAGCCTCCTCGGTATCGAGGATTCCGAGCTCGCGTGCTATTTCCAAGTGCTCGATGGCTTCATTCAGTCGCTGGGAAGTGTAGGTGCAAGTCGCACCGAATCGGTAGTGCAAAAAAGCCCGATCACCCGCCACACTGACCAGATGAGCAAACAACCCGTACGCACGGCTCATCTCCCCTCCCTGGAACGTCTGCTCCGCGCGATGCACCGAGCGTGCAAGGTCTTTTTCAGACCATTCGACTCCCTGAGCATGGGCGCTGAGCGCAGAAACGGTCAGCAGTGAAACACACCAAAACTTGATGCGGCGCGTCACAGGGCGAGGTGATGAAATTGGTACGAAGCGTTTCATGGACTGGCACGTATTGAATCAACTGCCAAGTTATGTCGCTGTCTACCGGTCCTTGAGGGGAGTTGGATTAGCTTTGCACAACGAATTGAACAAAAACTCCACTTTCATGTCCAGAGGCAATTTCAACATTCCTTACCCCATCAATGAGCCGGTATTAACGTATGCACCGGGCACGCCTGAACGAGAAGAAGTGCTCAGCGTCTACCGTGAGATGTACGGCCAATCGCCCATCGATGTGCCCATGTACATTGGTAGCGAGTCCGTGCGAACTGAAGACAAGCGTCCGATGTCGCCCCCCCATGATCACCAACACATCCTCGGGCATTTCAACTATGGCGATAAAGGACACGTAGAGGCTGCCATCGATGCAGCCATGGCGGCCCGTCCTTCGTGGTCTGCTTTGCCTTGGAATGAGCGTGCCGCGGTTTTCCTCAAGGCAGCGGATTTGATTGCCGGACCCTACCGCGCCAAAATCAATGCGGCCACCATGTTGGCACAGTCCAAGAACATTTTCCAAGCTGAAATTGACGCGGCCTGTGAGTTGATTGATTTCTTGCGCTTTAACGCGTATTTCCTTCAAGAAATTCAAGATGTTCAGCCGGACAGTCAGGACGGTATCTGGAACCGCATGGAATACCGCGGATTGGAGGGGTTTGTCTTTGCGATTACCCCCTTTAATTTCACGGCCATTGCAGCGAATTTGTGTGCGGCACCGGCGCTCATGGGCAATGTAGTGGTATGGAAGCCTGCCGACTCCCAAGTCTACAGCGCGCAGGTCATCATGGAGGTGTTCAAGGCAGCTGGACTCCCTGATGGGGTCATCAACATGGTGACGTGCGATGGTCCTGTCGCAGGTGACGTCGTGTTCAACCACCCAGATTTTGCTGGATTGCACTTCACGGGTTCGACGGGTGTTTTCCGTCATTTGTGGACAGCCATTGGTCAAAACATCGCGAAGTACAAAAGCTACCCGCGCATCGTTGGGGAAACGGGCGGTAAGGATTTCGTTCTGGCTCACCCCTCTGCTGGTGTGGATGAAGTCGTCACTGGACTTGTACGCGGTGCTTTCGAGTTTCAGGGACAGAAGTGCAGCGCAGCATCCCGCGCCTATTTACCCAAGAGCTTGTGGCCAGCCATCGAAGAGAAACTGGTCGCCCAGGTTGGCGAGCTGAAGATGGGGTCGCCTGAAGACTTTGGCAATTTCATCACGGCCGTTATCGACGAACGGTCTTGGGATAAGATCAACGGATACCTCGAGCACGTGAAATCGGACGCCGCCGTACGGGTTCTTGCAGGAGGCAATGCCGATAAGTCGAAGGGATACTTCGTCGAGCCTACGGTTGTTGTCACTACGGATCCGAAATCACGCACAATGGTGGAAGAGATCTTCGGGCCGGTTCTGACGATTTACGTCTACGACGACAATGATTTCGAGCAGGCAATGGATTTGGTGGACAGCACCAGTGAATATGCTTTGACTGGTGCCGTCTTTGCGCAAGATCGCCATGCCATCAACCGTGCTACTGAACGTTTGGTCAATGCAGCGGGTAACTTCTATGTGAACGACAAGCCTACGGGTGCTGCCGTTGGTCAGCAACCGTTCGGTGGAGCCCGCGGATCAGGAACGAATGACAAGGCTGGAAGTGTCTTGAACCTCTGGCGTTGGACGAGCGCTCGGACCATCAAGGAGACCCTTGTGCCTCCCGCGAACTACCGCTATCCGTTCATGGATTGATTACCGAATGTGATGCACAAAAAAAGGGAGGCCCATGCCTCCCTTTTTTCTTTCCGGTAGATAGAATCAAGCTAAGTCCTCTTCATACTTCGCTTTAGGAATGCTACTCAAATCCACTTTTTCTGGAGTGAAATCCATGGAATCCTTTAACCACTTGATGTGTGCTTTTGGAAGCTGACCTTTTTCATCGAGCCATTTAGTTGAGACAAGGAATTTTTCCTTCTTACCAAGTTCGCCTACTGTCGTAATCTTACCTGCAATCGCACGAAGTCGAAATGCACTGTTTAAAATGCTTGCGCGGACGCTCGAGAATTTCGATTGGTCATAGCCATGGCTGTCCATAGCGATGTCCATGAGTTCTTTATACGTCATTGGACGTTGTGCTTTGTCCAACTGTTCTAAGATGAATTTGCCCCAAACACTTTTGGGTCCGCGCTTTTTGGCTTTGGTGCCCGTTCGTGTCAGCAGGACTCCGGATTCGCTGTCGACGTTGTTTCCTTGCAGCTTGCGCAACAGGGCATCAACGTGCTTCAGTTTAGCGTTTAAGCGGAGTTTTTCATCTTGATAAAATGAGATCATGTCCTTGACCTCTCTGGCGTTCAATTCCATTTGTTTGTGTTTCTCGCAGTTTTCAGGTAATTCAAATTTAACCACAACTATCGAAAAAAACTGAAAAAAACAGTGTCAATTTCACACGAAACGATAAAGGACCTCATAGAGGCCCTTTAATTACACAAGCATGACGTAAGCCAGGTTCTGTTCGCCGAAGCGATTCACCATTTATCTGAGCAACCTACCCCCTAACTTGGGCGAGCAGCCCTCAAGCATTAGTGTACGTGGTCTTGCAACCCGCAAGGTTTACCCAAGCTTCCAGATCGCTCTGGAACTGGTGAGCTCTTACCTCACCTTTTCACCCTTACCTGTGTCCGAAGACCATCGGCGGTATAAATTTCTGCAGCACTTTCTGTTGCCATACATTCCTGCATGACCCCTTCCTTTTGAGAAGTGCGGTGCTCTGTGTTGCCTGGACTTTCCTCTCCCAAAGGAGCGGTGAATTCACATGATTGTGTCGTTTTTTAATCCCAAGTTACGCTGAATGCCTGAGTCACGCCTTTGCGCGAGACCACTACTTTCGATGTCTGTCCCTCCTCAAACAGGCTCAAAGCGCCCATGTACGTCATCATGTCCTTGACCTGAACCGTGTCAATGGACAGTACGACATCTCCGCGTTCCAGACCCGCTAATTGAGCGGGTCGGCCTTCAGATACTCCATCGATGCGCATGCCTTCACCGTCGAATAAATAATCGGGAATGACTCCCAACGTGACTTTAAAACGGGGTGTGCTGTCTTCGTCTTGGTCTTTGGTCGGGGTGAATTCCCATTCAGCTTCAGCATTCAGTTTGCGGATCACCCGTTCCACAAAATCAACAATGCGCACGATGCCTTCATAGTTGATTTTCTCAGGTGTGTCACTGGGCTTGTGGTAGTCCGGGTGTTGACCCGTGAAGAAGTGCAAGACAGGGATGTCCTCGAGGTAGAAGCTCGTATGGTCACTGGGGCCTACACCGCTTTCGCTGGGCACTAGAATGAGGCTGTCTTCATTGCAAGAATCCAGTAGCTCCATCCAGCCCGGTGACGTACCGGTACCGTAAACAGCAAGGGTGTC
>CALKYI010000198.1 GCA_938003665.1 uncultured Flavobacteriales bacterium | reverse complement strand
AACGAGGGCATGGACCGGACACACAATCCGGAGTTCACTGTGATGGAATTGTACGTCGCGTACAAAGATTACCACTGGATGATGCAGACCACGGAGAACTTGCTCTCCGATATCTGCCAAGCGGTTCATGGCGACACCAAAGCCACCTTGAACGGTACCGAAATCGACTTTGCTCCTCCGTACCGCCGGGTCACCATGCGCGATGCCATTCTCGAACACACCGGCGTCGACATCGATGGCAAATCGGAAGCCGAACTCCGGTCCGCTTGCCAGGAATTGGGAATCGAAACCGACGACAGCATGGGCAAAGGCAAGCTCATCGACGAGTTGTTCGGCGAGAAGTGCGAACACCACTACGTCCAACCGACCTTCATCATGGACTACCCAGTGGAAATGTCCCCCTTGACCAAAGTCCACCGCGACAACCCCGCTTACACGGAACGGTTCGAGCTCATGATCAACGGAACCGAGGTAGCGAACGCCTACAGCGAGCTCAACGATCCCGACGACCAGCGCCAGCGCTTCGAAGACCAGCTCAAGCTTGGCGAACGCGGCGACGACGAAGCCATGTTCATCGACCAGGATTTCCTACGCGCTTTGGAATACGGCATGCCCCCCACAAGCGGCATCGGGATCGGCATCGACCGCCTGGTCATGATGCTGACCAACCAAACGTCCATTCAAGAGGTGTTGCTCTTCCCGCAAATGCGCCCCGAGGTGTTCGACCAAGGGCCGGACGAAAAAGGCCTCCAAGCGCTTGGTGTGCCCGAAGCGTGGACCCCGCATTTGGTCGGCGCCGGATTCGATCGGCCAGCGGCCCTCGAAGGGCTTTCTCCGGGCGGCCTGCGCGAGAAGATGAACGGCTACCGAAAGAAGAACAAATTGGACATCCCCGCGCTTACCTTGGAAGAGGTGGAAACGTGGCTCTCCGCCCGCAACTGAACCCCATGCCAGCGCCCTTTACCAAATCGACCGTGGTCTCCGTCCTCAAGACGGTCCACGACCCTGAAATCCCAGTTGACATCTATGAACTGGGATTGATCTACGAGGTCGTCATCAAGGACGATGGATTCGTTCACATCGAGATGACCTTGACATCGCCCAATTGCCCGGTGGCAGAAAGCCTTCCGGCCGAAGTGGAAGAGAAGGTCGCAGGCATTGAGGGCGCTTCGGGCGCCAAAGTCAACATCGTGTTTGATCCGCCTTGGACACAAGACATGATGAGCGAAGAAGCGAAACTCGAACTTGGATTCCTGTGAGCGACGCGACCCCTACCCGTGGCGTTGCCATTCTGGGCAGCACCGGTTCCATCGGCACCCAAGCACTCGACGTCATCCGCGAACAGCGCGACCGCTTGCACGTTGAAGTGCTTACGGCGCACCGCAACGCCGAACTGCTCATCAAGCAGGCCTTGGAGTTTGAGCCCAACACCGTTGTCATCGGTGACACCACGCGGTTGGGCGAAGTGAAAGACGCGCTGTGGGACCACGGCATCAAAGTGTACGGCGGGGCCGAGGCCCTCGAGCAAGTCGTTGAGATGGAGGGCATTTCAGTCGTCCTGACCGCCCTCGTCGGTGCGGCGGGATTGCGGCCCACCTTGCGCGCGATTCGCGCCAAGAAAACCATCGCCCTGGCCAACAAAGAAACGCTCGTAGTCGCCGGCGCCTTGGTGATGAAAGAGGCCTTGGCCGCTGGGGTCGATATCCATCCGGTGGACTCCGAACACAGCGCCATCTACCAGTGCCTTGCCGGTGAAGTCCTCAACCCCATCGAGAAAGTCATTCTCACAGCCTCAGGGGGCCCATTCCGCGGAAAGAGCCGAGAGGAACTCCTGAGCGTCACAAAGGCACAAGCCCTGAAGCACCCCAACTGGGACATGGGCGCCAAAATCACCATCGACAGCGCGTCCATGATGAACAAGGGCCTCGAGGTCATCGAAGCCAAGTGGTTGTTCGACGTGCGCATGGACCAAATCGAAGTCGTGGTGCATCCGCAGAGCATCGTACACAGCTGCGTGCAGTTCGAAGACGGGTCCATCAAGGCGCAATTGGGCTTGCCCGATATGAAGTTGCCCATTCAGTACGCATTGGGTTACCCGCAACGCCTCAAAAACACCTTCGAACGGTTTAGCTTTTTCGACTACCCGCAACTCACGTTCGAAAAGCCCGATCTGGACGCCTTCCGTAACCTGCAACTGGCCTTTGACGCTGGCAACAAAGGAGGTAATGCGCCCGCCGTCCTAAACGCTGCCAATGAAGTAGCTGTAGAGCGTTTCCTCCAGGATGAATTGAGCTTTACGGGGATGACCGAGGCCATCGAGCATGCGCTGGTTCACGTAAGTTGGGAAGGGCAGCCGGGGCTGGAGGCTCTCATCGCTGCCGATGCAGAAGCCCGGGCCAAGGCCCGAGAATTCAAGGCTTAAACGGTCATGATGTCCGACTCCTTCTTCGCGAGGATGTCGTCGATCTTCTTGACGTAGCTGTCCGTCAGTTTTTGCACTTCACCCTCGCCGTCCTTGGCAAGGTCTTCGCTCAGTCCGTCGGCCTTGGCCGCCTTGATGAAGTCGTTGGCGTCTTTGCGGGCGTTGCGAACCGATACACGGGCGTGCTCACCTTCCGCGCGGGCGCGCTTGGTGAGGTCCTTGCGGCGCTCCTCGGTCAATGGCGGGATGTTGATCAAAATCGACTCCCCATTGTTCATCGGGTTCAACCCGAGGTTGGCGTTGATAATGGCCGTGGCGATGGGATCAAGCATGGCCTTTTCCCAAGCTTGCACGGTCAAGGTGCGGGCATCGGACGTGTTGATGTTGGAGACCTGGCTCAGTGGAGTCATAGAACCGTAGTACTCCACCATTACGCTGTCCAGCATGGCTGGGTGCGCTTTTCCCGCGCGAATCTTGGTCAACTCAGTTTCCATGTGGCTGATGGCCTTGTCCATGGCTCCGCGCGCCGACTCCAGCGCCATTTGAATTTCCTCCGTCATATCCGTGTTATACGTTGACCAAAGTACCCACATCTTCGCCCGAAATCAAGCGGTGCAGGTTGCCTTTTTTGTTCATGTCGAAGACGACGATGGGCAACTTGTTTTCGTTGCACAGCGTGATGGCCGTCATGTCCATCACTTTTAATCCCTTCTCGTACACCTCATCGAACGTAATGGTCTCAAAGCGCTTGGCGTTGGGGTCCTTTTCGGGATCAGCGGTGTAAATGCCATCCACCCGCGTGCCTTTCAGAATGACGTCCGCATCGATCTCAATCGCACGCAGCGAGGCTGCGGAGTCCGTCGTGAAGAACGGGTTGCCGGTACCGCCGCCAAAAATCACCACGCGCCCCTTCTCCAGGTGACGCACAGCGCGGCGACGAATAAACGGCTCGGCGATTTGCTTCAGCTCGATGGCCGACTGCAGGCGGGTGTCCACTCCGGCACTCTCGAGGGCGCTTTGCAAGGCCATGGAGTTGATGACGGTCGCCAACATGCCCATGTAGTCGCCTTGGGTTCGTTCCATGCCGCCTTCTTCGGCCTGCACCCCGCGGAAGATGTTTCCCCCTCCGATCACGATGGCCACCTCGAGCCCCGCATCGACCACGGTTTTGATCTCCTCCGCGTACTGCTTCAATCGGTCGTTGTCAATGCCAAATTGCTTTTGGCCCATCAACGCTTCACCGCTGAGTTTGAGGAGGATTCTTTTGTACTTCAT
>CALKYI010000197.1 GCA_938003665.1 uncultured Flavobacteriales bacterium | reverse complement strand
CCGCACGATTCACCAGAGAATTCACATGAACCGTCGTCGATGCCAGCGCCGGCATTGTAGTTGGCAGCGTCCGCACTTGTGCAACCGTACAACAGCGCATCCGCTTCAGAGCGCGGCTGGATTTTGTAGTTGCCGTAGGAGTAATCCAATGGACCGGTTACTTGCCAAGTGCTTCCTGCAGTGACGTTTCCTGTTCCGATGGCGTCGTATCCACGGTCGTCCACACGGCACTCACCGGAAGTATCATCCAAGCCCCACTCACCAAAACCAAGGCTTTCTGTGCTCACATCACCCGTCACCTGGACCAAAACACCTTCCCACTGTTCGTCAGAAGCTACGGTGGCCGTGCTCAATACCTCAGGCGTTGGAAGATCTGCGCCCTGTGCGTTGATGACAACGGAAACACCGGTCAATTGTGTCAATCCAAAGTACTCGGATACGGTACCTGTGACTTCGATGTCGTCACCGACCACAACCGGTACGTTGGGACCGTACATCCAGATTCCGCTGTAAGCACCTTGGCCGTCCTGCAAGCTCACGAGGGAACCGAAGACACCCGTAACGACACCATTGGTCACCACGGTGGTACCCGTGTAGGCATCCGTCAGCTGGCCTTCTTGGATGGCAGCAATCGCTGTCGTCGTTACTTCCAAGCAAGAACCATCATCGAAATCAGCAGCTTCATTGTAGTTGGGCGCTGCAGGGTTGGTGCAACCGCCGGTACCGACCGTAACCGTTCCGACCATGCCCAATGCAGCGTGTGTGCCGACCGAGCAATCGTACGTGTAAACACCGGGAACGGTGAAAGTGAAGCTACCGATGCATACGGCGCTTCCGCCAGAGCTCACAGGCGAGAAATAAAAGTCTTCAGGGTTTCCGAAGGACTCACCCGTCTGGGTATCCGTGGTACCGTTCGCGTTGTGCGAACCACCGACGTTTTCCCATACGACTGTAGTACCTGGCTCAATGGACAAATCAGTTGGACTGAAGTAGTACGAGCCTGCCGCAACCACAACGCCGTCTACGTTGCACGCGTTATCAAACATGCAAGAACCGTCGTCTTCTGTAGCCGAAGGATCGTAATTCGTAGCGTTTTCGTTGGTGCAACCGGGAACAGCTGCTCCGCAGTTGCCCGTGAAGTCGTGACCACCGAGGTTGACCCAAACGTCAATGTCGAGGACAATCCACTGTGAGTCATCCGCGTTCGTACCAGCGGCCGCTGCCAAATCGTACCCCACGCCTGCGGTTACATCGCTCTTTCGCACCAAGGTGTGGTTCTGCGTTCCGTTCGATGTGCCGGCAACTTCCCAGCCGCTTCCGGGATCACCTTCCCAATCGCCAATGACGTCTAAAATGACGAAGTCTGCTTCGGTGCCTTGTACCAACGCGAACCCATCATCTCCATTGGAGAGGTAGTTCATGGTCTCATCAGCCTGCGCGAGGATGTCGGGTGATGCCGATCCGTGCCCAACGATGTAAACATCGCCCGGCGCGATCATCGCTCCTGCAGCGAAAGTGTTCCAGTAATAGTAGGTACCGGGCACCGATGGCGCGTTGCTTACGTTGGGGTAAGCGTAGGCGGTGAGGTCGATGGTCTCATTGGTGGGGTTATAA
>CALKYI010000196.1 GCA_938003665.1 uncultured Flavobacteriales bacterium | reverse complement strand
AAAGTAGGGATTGTCCGGGCCTTTGGTGGAGATGTAAGCGTAGCACTTGGCGGCCGTTTCGTAGTCTTCGTTGCGGGTGGCGGTTTGGGCCAATTCGACCAATCGCTCTCCGGATTCCCTGAACCGCAGGTCGAGGGATTTCGCGTGGACAAAGGCGTTGGCGAAGTCGTTGACTTGGTTGAAGTACCACACGAGCATCTCGGGGATGCTGTTGTCCTCAGGGAATTCCCGTGCCGCGCGCAGCAGCTTGGTCCTGAGCAATTCCCCCAGGTCGGGGTTGTCTTGGATGCGCAGGTTGCGGTTGAACGAATTCTGGACGTTTCGGAAGTACGTGGGTTTCGCGCGCATCAACCGGAGGGATGCATCGATCATGCCTTCGTAATTCCCTCGGCGGCCTTCGAGGTCGGCCATTGGGTAAACGAAATCGTTCACGCCGAGGGGCACCGCTTTGGTGTACACCTCCAACGCCCGGTCGAGTTCGTTGAGCTTGATGAAGGCATTCGCCAACGCGATTGAGCTGCCGCGCTTGGGCTCCAGTCGGTTCAAGGCTTCATCAAACGCCTCCTTTGCCTCCAACTCTTTCCCAAAATGCACATACAACTGCCCGAGCTCTACATAGGCTGTGGCCCGGGTATTTTTGTTCCGCAGGCGGCTCTTAACAAGCTTTTCCGCCGCCTCAAAATCGTCCATCGCCAACAGCGTGGCGTAGTACATATCGAAGACCTTTTTCGTCTTCGTGCGCTTCCAGATTTGGTCCAAGTAAAGCTTGGCCTGCGCGTACGAGCCCTCGTTGTAGTAGAATTCCGCCAGTTCCAAGTTCGATTGGGACAGGCCCCACTGGGAGCAAAGCAATCCGGTGACGAGGATCCACGTTTTCTTCATTCTCCGTCGATGAGGGCTTCGGCCAGGCGTGCCCGGCATACGGTTTGCAGGCTATCGCTACGTGCAGAGGTCTTTTCCCAAAGGGCAATGCCTCGCACGGCGAGGTTCTGGGTTTCGGACAAGGCTTGGATCACGTCCCGGCCTATCCCCAATTCGGTTTGCACTTCGCGAGCGATGTAGGCGGAGTCAATGGCAGCTCCTGTGGCATCTTGTGCTGCTCCGGTGGAAATGGCTTGGGCCAATCCCCGCAATTGCGTGGTCTTTTAGGAGGCGGCTTGCGCGGCTCACATCGGAGATGATTTCACCTTCGGCCTTGCTCACTGTTACGAGGCCGCCTTCCAAGAGCAATTCAAACTCGCGCAAGTTGTTCTCAGCCCAGGTGGCGGCTTCAGCCACGCGTTCGGCACCAGGTTCATTGAGAAGGGCTTGTTGGACGGTGATGGAATCGGCCAGAGCTTCCAGTTCGGAAACCCGGGGGTCGCGGTTCGAAACGCAACCGGTGAGCAACGCGCTGAAGACGAGTCCCCAACACCAAAAGTTAGCTGGAACCTCCTTCAAAAGTCAATGCGTTCGAATCCGCAGTAAGGAACGAGTGCCTCGGGAATGCGAATTCCGGTTTTGTCTTGGTGATTTTCGAGCAACGCAGCCACGATTCGCGGGAGGGCGAGCGCCGATCCGTTGAGGGTGTGGACCAAATGGCTCTTACCGTCGTTGCCTTTGTATCGGCACTTCAGTCGGTTGGCTTGGTACGTTTCAAAGTTGGAAACAGAACTCACCTCCAACCAACGCTCTTGCGCCGCACTCCACACCTCAAAATCATAGGTCATGGCCGATGTAAAGCCCATGTCGCCTTCGCACAAGCGCAGAATGCGGTAGGGCAATTGCAATGCCTCGAGGAATCCCTTCACGTGCTCCACCATGCCGTCCAACGTCGCGTAGGACGCCTCTGGATGAGCAAATTGGACGATCTCGACTTTGTCAAATTGATGCAACCGGTTCAACCCGCGCACATCCTTGCCGTACGAACCTGCCTCCCGGCGGAAGCACGGCGTGTACCCGCAAAGTTTGATGGGAAGATCGACCTCTTTGACCATCACATCGCGGTAGATGTTGGTCAACGGCACCTCAGCGGTGGGGATCATGTATAATTCGTCGTCCTGCATGTGGTACATCTGGCCTTCCTTGTCGGGAAGTTGGCCGGTACCAAACCCGCTGTCCGGGTTGATCATGTGGGGCGGGATGAATTCTTCGTAGCCTGCAGCGTCCGCTTGCTCGAGGAAGAACCGGATGAGCCCGCGTTGGAGTTTGGCACCCTTGCCGCGGTAGAAGGGGAATCCGGCTCCGGTGACCTTAGCACCGAGCTCAAAGTCAATGAGTTGGCATTGCTCCGCGATGTCCCAATGGGGCTTTTTGTGGTGCTCCAAGGTGGAGGCGTCGCCCGACCGGAAGGTCTCGACGTTGTCCTCAGCGTTGCGTCCTGCGGCGACGTCCGCGTGGGGTGCGTTGGGAATGTGGCACAGCGCGTCGTGGATTTGCGTTTCCAGCGACTGCATCTGTTCCTTCAATTCGCTCGATTGCACCTTGAGGGAGGAGGTTTGCGCCTTGACCGCTTCGGCCTCTTCCTTTTTGCCCTCCCGCATGAGTCCGCCAATCTCCCGGCTCAAGGCATTGCTTTGGGCCAAGGTGTCGTCCAATTGGGCTTGGGTTTTTCGTCGCTCAGCGTCCCATTCGAGGACTTGCTGAATCGCTTCCCTTGCATCGAAATGACGCTTGTCGAGTGCGGCGAGGATGCGGTCTTTGTCTTCGCGCAACGATTGGATGGTGAGCATGGATGTGCTGCGGATTTGGGTGAGGTGTAAAAATAAAGAACTCCCGAACCCTCTAAGGGTCCGGGAGTCACAAATTTTGAGATGCGAGGAGTGGATTAACCCCTTGCAGTTGGTTCTTTCTTAGGCGTCTCCGAGCGGAACAACCGATACGTACGAGCGGTTGTTGGCCTTCTTGCGGAACTCCACGATGCCGTCCGTCAATGCGAACAACGTGTGGTCCTTGCCCATGCCGACGTTTTCACCGGGGTGATGCTGGGTGCCGCGCTGGCGAACGATGATGTTTCCAGCGATGCAACCTTGGCCACCGTAAATCTTGACGCCGAGCCGTTTACTTTCTGACTCCCGTCCGTTCTTGGAACTACCTACACCTTTTTTATGTGCCATTACTTCTCGGTTTTATCAGTTTTCTTGGCAGCGGTTTTCTTTGCTGCTGGTTTCTTCGCCGCTGGCTTTTTAGCCGCCGGCTTCTTAGCTGCGGGCTTCTTGGCTGCTGCCTTCTTCTCGGCTGCGGGCTTGTCTGCCGCTGCGGCCTTTGGCGCTGCCTTTTTGGCTCCGCCTGCCTTGATCGCTGTGATTTTCACTTCGGTCAATGAGGCACGGAAGCCGTTCAACTTCTGGTATCCTTTGCGGCGCTTCTTTTTGAAGACCAATACCTTGTCGCCTTTGAGGTGGCGTTCAACCTGAGCGGTCACTTCCGCGCCGCTTACCGCCGGGGCGCCAACTTGAACGTCTTTCCCATTGTCCACGAGCAAGACGCGGTCGAACTTGACCTTTTTGCCTTCCTCAGCGTCCAATCGGTTGACGAACACCTGTTGGTCTTTCTCTACCTTGTACTGGTGCCCTGCGATCTCTACGATTGCATACATGATTCTTGTATTTATTCCCAAAAGAGGGGCTGCAAAGGTACAGGAAACTTCTCAACTTTTCAACACCTGCGTGCGCGGGTTTCAATTCGCTGATTCGGAGCGCTTTTTGGTGATCCATACGCCGAGCAAAATGCTGGCTCCCGCGAGCAATTGTTGATAGGTTAGCACCTCACCATCCCACCATCCCCACAGCGCGGCAAAGATGGGAATGATGTAGGTCACCGATGCGGCCACCACGGCGTTGGTCCAGGCAATCAATTGGTTGAAAAGCACGAGGGCCCCAGCGGTTCCAATGGCGGCCAATGCACCAACGGCCAGCAGGGCGCGCATGCCGTCCGGATGACCAGCTATCAACCCAGGGGTTCCATTGAACAGCACAATGCCCAAGGCCGGCAGCGCAACGAGGCCTAACGAACAACCGGCAATGGCTGGGGCCGGTATGCCGCTGAGTTTCTCTCGCGTGATGTTGACGCTGATGCCATAGCACACCGTAGCCACTACGAGCATTAGGGCAGGGGTCAAGGTGTCTACACCCAATGCCGCGCCGGGCGACACGGCTCCAGCTTGAGCCAGAATCAGCCAGACGGTGCCCAGCAGGCCAACGAGGATACCGATGATTTGCCGAGGCTGTACGGACGTTCCAAACGCGACGAATCCAATGATCAAGGTCCACAAGGGGCTCAACGCATTGAGCATGCCGGCCATGGCGCTGGGCAAATTGACTTGGGCCATGGCAAATAGCAAAGCAGGAATGAAACTGCCGATGATTCCGACCCCTGCGATCCATCGCCAACGTTCGCCTGGGATACGCCGCGCATGCCGCAGCGAAACCGGCAGCAGGGTGGCCCCGGCGATGGTGACGCGCAAGGCGGCCAATTCGACCGGCGGCAACAAGGCGGAGCCGTCGCGTGCAAAGAGGCCGATTTTCATCAAGATGAAGCTACTTCCCCACACGAATCCGAGCAGCAGCAGCACCAAGGCAGGGGCTAGGCGATGGGGAGGGGAGGTGGCATTGGTGGCCATAGGTAGGTGGATTGCGGCCGAGTTTGCGGCTGAATTACCATAAGTTGGAAAGCGGTCCTCTTGTTCATCGGTATATTCGCAGCATGATGATTTGGAACAAAATCACAGGCTTTGTCGGCGTGGCGTTGCTCGCCTACGGAAGCATTCTGCTCGGCGGATGTGCGGAGTCGGAGTCGTATGCCGTCTCCGAAGGGTACGAGGCCGGGACGACGGAGACGTCTACCGCGAAACTCGAGATTTCGGGCATGATGTGCGCGCATGCCTGCGGCGGTAAAATCAAAAAGGAGCTCCTGGAAATCCCTGGTGTAGCCAATGCTTCCATTGATTTTGAATCGGGGCGTGACCTGAACGCTGCGGAGGTGGAATTCGATCCCGATGCGGTAACCCCGGAATCTTTGGCCGAAGTGGTCAACGGCATTGCAGACGGTAAGCTTTACGCCGTGGCATCGGTCCAAGTGACGCATTTTGCAAAAGAAGCTTCCCTTTCACAGTAGGCTCAAGTCGTTGCGGCGGCTGACGCGTGTGGCCATGGCCATGACCTTCCTGGTGGTGCTCGCCGGGAGCGTTGTCCGCATGACCGGCTCTGGCATGGGGTGCCCGGATTGGCCGAAGTGTTTTGGGCTGATGATACCCCCCACAGAAGCATCGGAAGTGACGTGGCAGGAAGGGGAAACCTATGACCGGGGCCGTATGCTCCTTAAGCGGGACACCCTGTGGGTGGCACAATTGGACCTGTACTCAACGGATTTTGAAGCCGAACGCGAGTCGGGCCAATGGGTAGCGTACGATAAGCACGACTATGCGGTATTCAACCCTCTGCACACGTGGGTGGAGTTCATCAATCGATTGCTCGGTGCCTTGACCGGCATTCCAGCGCTGTTGCTGTTGGGGTGGACGTTTTGGCGTGGAGTGAAAGTGCGGCATTGGAAGCCATTCGCCTGGGCTGTCGTCCATTTGTTTTGGCTGGGTTTAGTCGCTTGGCTGGGCAAAAAGGTGGTGGACGGCAATCTCATTCCCTTCTCCATCACCATCCACATGTTGGGAGCCATGGCCATCTTGGTCAGCTTGGCTGGGCTGCTCCATTCGGTATGGGAACACAAAGGCACCCGACGCATCGACTTACTGCCTCGCGGCAAGGGATGGATCGCCGTGGCCCTCGTCCTGACCGTAGCACAACTCGTCCTCGGAACTCAAGTGCGCGAGCAAGTGGATGTGCTGAATCACGCGGATGTGCTCAGGGCCGATTGGATCGCTGCATTGCCGGATTGGTGGAAGGTGCACCGTTCGGGTTCGTGGGTCGTCCTCGCCGTGCAATTGATGTGGATGATGCCGCTGCGCAATGCGGCGGGTAGCCTGAGAACCATCGTGCGCTTGGCTGCGGCGTTACTCAGTGCGCAAATTCTCACCGGTGTCCTCTTTGTCAATCTTGGCATGCCTGCATGGACACAACCGGTTCACCTGCTCTTGGCGGTGGGGCTCGTACTATCCAACGTCTGGGTGTTGTTGCATTACCGTTCGCAGCGTGCGTGACTCGAACGATGAGTACAAAAAAGGCGGCCCTTATGGACCGCCTTTTTTGTTGATTGGATGCACGTGAATCAACCGCTGCACATTTCGCAATCGGATCCGTTTTCGATGGAACACGCCATTGCAGCCTGTTCTTCGTCGGTCATTTCGGCAACGGACTTCCGTGGAGCTTCGGTTTGAGGTGCGGTCTTGTACTTCTTGTCCACCGTGAACTTGATGGCATCGGTCGCTGCCTTCGTGCGGAGGTAGTACATGCCAGTCTTCAATCCCTTCTTCCAAGAGTAGAAGTGCATCGAAGTGAGCTTGGCCGTATTTACGTTCTCCATGAAGACGTTGAGAGACTGCGATTGGCAGATGTAGGCGCCGCGGTCGGCGGACATGTCGATCAGCGCTCGCTGTGAAATCTCCCACGCGGTTCGGTACAGCGCTTTCAAGTTGTCCGGAATCTCGTTGATGTTCTGGATAGAACCGTTGGCACTGATGATGCGGTTCTTCATGTCGTCGTCCCACAAGCCGAGCTTGGTCAAATCGCGAAGCAGGTGTTTGTTGACGATGATGAATTCACCGGAAAGGGTTCGACGGGTGTAAATGTTCGAGGTGTAGGGCTCGAAGCACTCGTTGTTACCGAGGATTTGCGCGGTGGATGCGGTAGGCATCGGGGCCAACAACAAGGAGTTGCGCATGCCGTGCTCCTTGATCTCATCTTTGAGCACGTCCCATTCCCAACGATCTGTTGGCGTGACGCCCCACAAGTCGAATTGCAAGCGGCCTTCCGACGCGGGAGAACCCTTGAAGGTCTCGTAAGCGCCTTCTTCTTTGGCCAAGTCCTTCGAAGCGGTGCACGCAGCGTAGTAGATGGTTTCGAAGATTTCTCGGTTCAATGCGCGGGCTTCGTCAGAGTCGAAAGGATGACGCATCAAGATGAACACGTCTGCCAAGCCTTGCACGCCCAGTCCGATGGGGCGGTGGCGCATGTTGGAGTTACGAGCCTCAGGAATGGGGTAGTAGTTGCGGTCGATGATGCGGTTGAGGTTCTTCGTAACCTGGTAGGTGACTTGGAACAGCTTCTCGTGATCGAACGCACCGTCTTTGACGTATTTCGGCAAAGCGAGAGAGGCGAGGTTGCATACCGCCACTTCGTCTGGGGCCGTGTACTCGATGATTTCCGTGCAGAGGTTGGAAGAACGGATGGTGCCCAGGTTCTGTTGATTGGACTTGCCGTTCGCAGCGTCCTTGTACAGCATGTACGGCGTGCCGGTCTCGATTTTGGATTCGAGAATCTTAAACCACAGGTCTTGTGCCTTGATGGTTTTGCGGCCCTTGCCTTCTGCTTCGTATTTCGTGTAGAGCTTTTCGAACGCAGCGCCGTGGTTGTCGGCCAACCCCGGGCATTCGTTGGGGCACATCAGGGTCCAATCGCCGTTCTCTTCCACGCGCTTCATGAACAAGTCCGGTATCCACAGGGCATAGAACAAATCCCGTGCGCGCTGCTCTTCTTTACCGTGGTTCTTCTTCAGGTCAAGGAAGTCGTGGATGTCTGCG
>CALKYI010000195.1 GCA_938003665.1 uncultured Flavobacteriales bacterium | reverse complement strand
CTCTTCCTGGATCTGTGCGATTTCCTTGCCCAAGTTGAGGCGGCCTGTTTGAATCGCCTCGAATCGCTCTCGGAAGAACTCCGACGCGCGGATGAGCCGCTCGAGGTCCACACCGCTGTCTTTGACCGTGAAGCCTTGGTTGTTGAGGAGCAGCTGTTCCTCTCGGTCGAAAATGACGTTCTGGGTATTGAGTTCGTTGATGCGCTTCTGCAGGGCGTTGCGCTGGACTTGGAAGGCATTGCGCTGCTCAGCGCTCGAGGCGCCGCTCAAGGTGTCGGTGTGGTAGCGGTGGGTGATGCTGAGCACTTGGAACGGACCGTTACCTGTCAATCGGATTTGAGCGGGATCAATGGCTGTGTTGAGGTCTTCGAACACAACGGTGGAGAGGCCGGCGGCCAATTCGACTTCGGCAATGCGCTCTACTTGCGCGCCTTGTTGGTAGACCACGACGTGGTCGATGGTGGTGGCGACGGTGAGGTCGCCGTTTTTGGTTTTGTTGTTCGACGCCCAACCTAAGGTCGAGATGAACGCCAAGCACAGGGCCAAAGGAGCATGTTGCATGGGAGTTGATTTAAGCGATGAATGTTTTCATCCCCTAAACCAAGGAACATGCCAAAAATCAGAAACCGATCTTTTCTCGGACGCGCTGGAGGACGGGTTGCGCTACCGCCCGTGCCCGTTCTGCCCCTTTTGCGAGCTCCGCATCGAGGGCGCTTTTGTCGCTCATCCAGCGGTTGAATTCTTCGCGCTCTTTGGCGAATCAGTCGACCACGGCTGCAAGGAGGGCCTTCTTCGCGTGGCCCCATCCGTACCCTCCTGCACGCAATGCGGAGGCCATCTGGTCGGCTTCTGCTTCGGACGCAACCAACTTGTACAGGTTGTAGACCACCGCTCCGTCGGGATCTTTCGGATCCTCCAACGGCGTCGCGTCGGTGATGATTTCCTTGTTGATGCGCTTTTTTAGGGCGCTGGGTTCATCGAAAATGTTGAGGGTGTTGCCCTTGGATTTGGACATTTTCCCGCCGTCCAACCCGGGAATGAGTTGGGTTTCTTCCCGGATCATCTCCTTCGGAACGACGAAGGTCTCGCCCATCTTGTGGTTGAATCGGCTGGCCACATCTCGCGTCATCTCCAAGTGCTGCAATTGGTCCTTTCCCACGGGGACAAAATCCGCGTCGTAGAGCAGGATGTCTGCAGCCATGAGCATGGGATAGGAGAACAATCCGCCGTTCACGTCCTCCAATCGGTCCGCCTTGTCCTTGAAGCTGTGGGCGAGGGTCAGGCGCTGGTAGGGGAAGAAGCAGTTCAGGTACCAGGCCAACTCCGTCACTTCCGCCACGTCGCTCTGCCGATAAAAAACCGTGCGTTCGGTATCGAGGCCAAAGGCCAACCAGGCGGCTGCCACGGCATAGGTGTTTTCGCGCAGCGTCGCGCCGTCCTTCACCTGGGTCAAGGAGTGCATATCCGCGATGAACAAAAACGACTCGTTGTCGGATTGGTGGGCCAGGTCAATGGCCGGCCGAATGGCGCCGAGCAAGTTGCCCAAATGGGGTGTGCCCGTGCTTTGAATGCCTGTGAGTATGCGTGCCATGCAGGACAAATTTACACCCGGCGCGTCGGTTCTCGGGCGCGCAGGTCAATTCATTTCCTCGACCGGCCGAACGTGGAAGGCGTCGGCGTAAATGCTGTCGCCATCGGACTCAAATCCCACAGCGAAGAAGTACAAGCGTTCGGGCAAAGAATCCAACTCAATGCGGACCGCCGCACGGGTCCAATCGCCCCGGTGCTCCCCACAGGAGGCCACCGGCACATGTTCCATCCAGCTCCGTTCTCCGCTGGCCCAAGCCGCCTCGCACACCCATTCAAATTGCAGCGCGTCGCGCCCGGCATGCCCGCTTCCGTGCCAGAACCAGCACCCCGCTTCCACAGATCGGCTGAGCCAAGCGCTGTCGGGTTGAAGCGTATCGACAATGAGGTATTCGTTTTGCCTCCCGCGAGCGACCCGCCCGCCTTCTATGGCCGGGGCGAATGCCGAGCGATTCAGCCCGTTCCAATGCCAATCACCATCCGTTTCAGCGAACGGCGTGGAGGGCTCGTTGAAGAAGGCGTCAAGGGGCAAAATGCGTACCGCTGGGTTGGAGGTGGGTACGCCTCGGCTCCAGCGCACGACGTCATCTGGCATCCACGTGGAGGGGTCGTCGCACGCGTAGAGCAACAGGCTGCTGCCGTTTGTGATTGTCCCGAGGCTGTCGCGGAGCACATTGGCGCTTCCACCGGGCCCCATCCATTCCGTGAGCGCCCGTGATTCGGAAATGCTCATGCGGGTGAGGTGGGTAGCGGTGGTGGGCAGGCCTGTGTGGAAGGAGGCTTCCAACGTTTTCCGGTGGGCCGTCTCGGAACCTGCTCGCCCGACGCTTTCGCTGCCCATTTGAAACCATGGGACGGGATGAATGGTTAC
>CALKYI010000194.1 GCA_938003665.1 uncultured Flavobacteriales bacterium | reverse complement strand
CACCCTTGCGTGTCGAGCCATTGCTGGGAACCATTCCAACGACCTTGTGCTGTGCTCATCCCAAGCGCGTTGAACACCTGCCACTCCGAATAGGCATTTGACGCCGTGACCGTGAGCCCGTCCGACGCAATGGGATTGGGATACGCTGCGGCAGTCGGTGTCTGCTCAAATTGAGCCACATCAACGGTTGTTGTTACGCTGACCAATGTTTCGAGTTCGTCAAACACATACGTCCCGTTGTAATCAAAGAAGGCATTCATGGGCGAGCCCGTGTCGTCGAGCGATTGGACGGTGCACGTCCCATTGGAGCCACCCCACGAACCGCCGTTCATGCCGTCTCCATAGGTGTCAATCAACGTGAAAGTGTGGCATCCGTCGTTCGGGATGGTCACCGGGATTTCATAGAGCGTCTCGTTGTCGTACGAACCGGGCAACGCCGCCGCCACGATGAGCCCGAAACTGTTGCGCACTTCCCACCCCGTTTCGCCGCCCCAGCTGTCTGTGAGCAGGGTGATGAGCCATTCCGATGTCGCCTCCTCGGACACCCCGACGGTGGCGTCCAAGGCATCGTTGCTGGCGTTTTCATCCGAGGCCAAAGCGCGCACCGTGAAGGTGGTTTCCTCCTCAAAGGTGTAACTGCCCAAGGTGAACTCCGTGGATTGGTACGTTCCGAGTTCTCCCGACCAATCTGAGCTCAAGACTGCTTCGCCATCGATTTCCATGACCACGGTCAAACCGAGGGCACTCCCCGCCAGAAATGCGTCGCTGCCCAAATTGGTCAACTGAACGGTGATGGGGGTTTCGTCTCCAGCGCAGATCGACACTTCGCCGAGGTAGGCGTTGACTGCGATGTCATGGGCCAAAGCGGGCTGCATGGCCAGTTTCCAATTGGACTCCATGTAATCAAATTCACCCGGATCGTAGCTCATGCCGTTGATCAAGTACACCTCATCGTTCAGCACAAACGAAGCCGGTGCCCAGCGGGACATTCCGGGATGGGAAGGCCATTGAAACCACGCATCCGCCGCGGGATCGTATTGCCAGAATTCGCCCTCCTCCATCGAACTGTGGTCTTCGCCGTCTCCGCTCAAGGCATACCCCATGCCTCCGTGGGCAAACTGGGTTCCGGCCACCCGTCCTTCGGCTGGCAGCGACGCCACCTCCATCCACTGTTCGGTCGAGGGGTCATAGCGGTACATCTCGTTGTAAATATTGGGACCGTTGTGGCCAAAACCCACGTAGATCATGCCGTCGATGCCAAACTGGTACGGGTGGTGCCGCTCGCTTCCGGGGAAATCCGGTTTTTGGCTCCAGGTATCGGTCGCCATGTCGTATTCCCACCAATCATCCATGTCGCCATTGGGTCCACCACCCAGCCCGACGAATACTTTGTCGCCTTCGGCAATGAAGGCCGGGTGGGTGCGTGCGGTGCAGGGGCACGAAGCCTTCTCCGTCCATTCTCCAGTCGCGGGGTCGTACATCCAAAGGTCGTTGAGGTAGCCCGAATTGCTCAA
>CALKYI010000193.1 GCA_938003665.1 uncultured Flavobacteriales bacterium | reverse complement strand
AAATCGACGATGTTGTCTTTCTCTCGACGTTGGTCGGTGGTACAAACGATCCCCACGGGCTTGTGGACGGCGAGGTACACATGCTCCTTCTCCACATCCGGTGATACGACTTCTCCCCGTACCGTCACGACGTCGCCCGGCATGACCTTGGTTCCTTTTTCTGGAACCTGGCCATTGATCTTGATCACCCCGGCATCAATGAGCTTGTCCGCGGCACGGCGTGAACAGTACCCCACTTGGGTGAAATACTTGTTGATCCGAACGCCTTCCTCGTTTTCCATGTCGCGAAAATAGCGCATGCACGCAACGGTCCTCAACCTGCTACCTTTGCGGTACCACAGGTTGACTTCAATGAACAAAGAAACCGTCTACACCCCCCAGCACAACGTTCGGATTGTCACGGCCGCCAGCCTATTCGATGGGCACGATGCCGCCATCAACATCATGCGCCGCATCATGCAACGTTCCGGTTGCGAGGTCATCCACCTCGGCCACGACCGCAGTGTAGACGAAGTGGTCAACTGTGCCATTCAGGAAGACGCTCAAGCCATTGCGATGACCTCCTACCAAGGGGGCCACATGGAGTATTTCAAGTACATGAAAGACCTCCTGGACGAGCGCGGAGCAGGCCACATCCGAATTTTCGGCGGCGGCGGCGGAACCATTCTTCCAGAGGAAATCGAAGAACTCCACGCCTACGGCATCGAACGCATCTACCACCCGGACGACGGGCGCGCCATGGGACTGCAGGGCATGATCAACGACCTCATCCAACGGTGCGACTTCACCACCATCGAGGGTGCAGACACGTTGAGCGAGGAATTCCGTGCCCTGTCCAGTGCTTCACCGCGGGCCATTGCGCGGTGCATCACAGCCGCTGAGCTCGATCCGGACGGCTTTCAAGAAGCCTTCCGGGCGGCCCACAGCGAAATTCCGAAGGTGCCCGTCTTGGGCATTACAGGTACTGGCGGCGCCGGTAAATCCTCCATGGTCGACGAATTGGTTCGCCGCTTTCTCGCCGCTTTCCCGGAGAAGCGCATCGGCCTGATCAGCGTCGACCCTTCGAAGCGCAAAACCGGTGGCGCCCTGCTCGGGGACCGCATCCGCATGAACGCCATCAACAACGAACGGGTGTACATGCGCTCCCTGGCCACGCGCCAATCCAACCTCGCCTTGTCCAAGCACGTGGCAGAGGGACTGGACGTGTTGCGCGTTTCAGGATTCGACCTCATCGTCCTCGAAACCAGTGGAATCGGCCAAAGCGATACTGAAATCATGGACCACAGCGACGTGGCCCTGTACATCATGACGCCGGAATTCGGCGCCGCTACCCAGTTGGAAAAAATCGACATGCTCGACTTTGCCGACATCGTGGCCATCAACAAGTTTGACAAGCGCGGCGGCCTGGATGCCATCCGCGACGTACGAAAGCAATTCAAGCGCAACCACGACCTCTGGGACGCCCAAGACGAAGACCTGCCCATCGTTGGGACCATCGCTTCCCAATTCAACGACCCGGGAACGAATCAGCTCTTCAGCATGGTCATGAACTTGCTGACCAAGCGAACGGAGGTGGAATTGAACGTGCCCACTGCTAAAGGGGACGCTTCAAGTGAAAAGCAATTCGTCATCCCGCCCAAACGCACCCGATACCTCAGCGAGATTGCCGAGCAGATCCGGCACTACAACGACTGGACCGAAAAGCAAGCCACAACTGCAGGCCAACTTCAGGCGTTGCAGACAGCACACTCATTGGTGGACGAAGCTGCGGTATCCATTGAAGCCAAGGCACGCGCGTTGCAATTGGAGATGGACCCAAAGGTCTTGGAGTGGCTGGAACAGTGGCCCGAATTGCGCGACCGGTACGAATCCGAAGTATTCACGTATCAAGTACGTGGCAAGGACATCAACGTCGAGACCACGAGCAAAAGCCTTTCCCACCTCGACATCCCAAAAATCGCCGTGCCCCGGCTTAGCGGTTGGAGCGATTTGGCGCGTTGGTCTTTGCAGGAAAACCTTCCTGGTAGCTTCCCTTACACGGCGGGCATTTATCCGTTCAAGCGCCAAGGCGAGGATCCAGCGCGCATGTTTGCCGGGGAAGGCGGACCGGAGCGAACCAACAAGCGATTCCACTATGTATCGCAAGGAATGCCGGCCAAACGACTTTCTACTGCCTTTGACAGCGTTACGCTCTATGGACGCGATCCTGATCGACGTCCGGATATCTTCGGCAAGGTAGGCAACAGCGGCGTGAGCGTCTGCTGCCTCGATGACGCCAAGAAGCTCTACAGCGGATTCGACCTCTGCGACCCGACCACCAGTGTATCGATGACGATCAATGGTCCAGCCCCCATCCTGCTGGCCTTTTTCCTGAACGCTGCTGTGGATCAGCATTGCGAAAAGTACATTCGAACAGAGGGGCTCGAAGGCGAGGTCGAGCGCGTGCTGAAAGCCAAGTGGGAAGCCAAGGGGTTGAAACGCCCGACGTACCTCGGCGACCTGCCTGAAGGGCACAATGGCCTGGGCCTCCTGCTTCTGGGATGCACCGGCGATGAGGTATTGCCCGCGGACGTCTACGGCCGGTTGCAAGCGGAAGCCATGAGCCAAGTGCGCGGAACGGTCCAAGCGGACATTTTAAAGGAGGACCAAGCCCAGAACACGTGCATTTTCTCTACGGAGTTTGCCTTGCGACTGATGGGCGATGTACAAGCATCGTTCATTGACCGCTCCATCCGCAACTTCTACAGCGTATCCATCAGCGGATACCACATTGCCGAAGCCGGAGCCAATCCGATTACGCAACTGGCCTTTACCCTGGCCAACGGCTTTACCTACGTCGAGTATTACTTGAGTCGAGGCATGGATTTGAATGAATTCGGGCCCAACCTAAGCTTTTTCTTCTCCAACGGCATCGACCCCGAGTATGCCGTCATCGGCCGTGTGGCCAGACGCATCTGGGCCAAAGCCATGCGCGAGAAGTACGGAGCATCCGCACGTGCCCAAATGCTCAAGTACCACATCCAAACGTCAGGTCGTTCGCTGCACGCGCAGGAAATCGATTTCAACGACATCCGTACCACATTGCAAGCGTTGTACGCCATCTACGACAACTGCAACTCGTTGCACACCAATGCGTACGACGAGGCCATCACAACGCCCACGGAACACAGCGTACGCCGTGCCATGGCCATCCAGCTCATCATCAACAAAGAGCTCGGCCTCACGAAGAACGAGAACCCGCTTCAAGGGTCCTACATCATCGAAGCATTGACCGATCTCGTTGAAGAAGCCGTCATGGTTGAATTTGACCGCATCACCGAACGCGGCGGCGTCATCGGAGCCATGGAAACCATGTACCAGCGCTCGCGCATTCAGGAGGAGAGCTTGCATTATGAGACCCTGAAGCACACCGGCGAATTCCCGATCATCGGGGTCAATACCTTCCTCGCCAAAAATGGTTCACCCACCCTCACCCCCGGTGAGGTCATTCGGGCCGAAACTGCGGAAAAAGAGGCCCAGCTGGAACAGGTCGCACGCATCCACGACGGCCACACAAAGGCTTCGACAAAAGCCATCGATGCCGTGAAGTCAGCCGCCATCGAAGGGAACAACGTGTTCGAATCGCTGCTATTGAGTGCCAAGCACTGCACCTTGGGCCAGCTTAGTGATGCGCTGTTTGAAGTGGGCGGTGCCTACCGCCGCAACATGTAATGGCAGCAACCGGGCAAGCCACATCGGGCATAGCGTGGATGGTCCTAGCGACCGTTCTGTACACCGCCGCCAATTTGTGCGTCAAGGCGTTGGCGCATTTACCAACTCAGGAACTGGTCTTCTTGCGGTCGGTCATCTCCTTGGTGCTCACGGGCGGTTGGCTCTGGTGGAACGGATATTCCTTGTTTGGTGTGAACCGTAAATGGCTCCTCATCCGCGGCATTTTCGGTACGATTGGACTCGCCACTTTCTTTCACACGCTGCGCTTCATTCCCATTGCGAGTGCCACAGTCATCCAGTACCTGTCCCCCATCTTCACCGTGTTGCTCGCCCGCTACTTTGACGGCCAACGCTCGATGCGGCCAGTTCAGTGGCTGTTTTTCGCTACCGCGTTTGCCGGAGTGCTCATGGTCAAGGGATTCGATCCGCGTATCAACTGGCTTTTTTTTGGGCTGGGCGTGAGCAGCGCAATGGCTGCCGCGGTGGCTTACCTGGCCACGATGAAATGCCGCGAGACGGATCACCCGGTCGGGGTGGTCATCTGGTTTCACCTCGTCGCCGTGCCAGTGACCGGAGGATGGACGGCGTTCACCTGGGTGCCGCCAGTTGGCAACGAATGGCTGCTCGCACTGGCTGTGGGCCTACTGAGCGTGGTGGCGCAGGTGGCCATGACGTTCGCCCTTCACCAAGGCGAAGCCAATGTGATCATGCCGTTCAAGTACTTCGGAGCCGTCCTCGCGTTCATTTTCGGTTTGCTGCTGTTTGACGAGCACCTCAATCAATGGGCCTTGGCCGGCATCGGTTTGGTCATTCTGTCCGTGACTGTCAACACCGCGCTCAAACGGCGTTGGGAGCAGAAACCATCGCCTTAGCGCAGCGGCACCGCCTGTTCCCAGATTTGGGTGCGGTAGATGTGCTGCAGCTTTAAGGTCATCGGTCCCATACCCGTTGATGCGC
>CALKYI010000192.1 GCA_938003665.1 uncultured Flavobacteriales bacterium | reverse complement strand
GAGCGACCTTGCTATTTGTTTGAAATGACAGCGGTGTGTCCGTTTGACGAACTGACGGTGTGCTTCTCTGAGCACTCCGCCTCGGTGGGCATGCCACGTTTGCGCGAAGCTCAGCCCACCTGCGGTTGCGACGAGATCAAGGGCGAATGACGCTCAACTTTCCCCGCACGGGATTGGGGCTGGATGCACTCCACGCTTCAATGACGTAGGTGCCGGCGTGCATTCCGGAGGTGTTCAACGTATAGGGGGCTTCAGCTCCGGTCAATTCTGCATCGTGCACCACGCGACCGCTGATGTCGACAATGCGCAAGCGGGTGAGAAATGCGTCGGCTCCCATGTCGAGGCTGACATCGTTTCCAATGATTACTGGGTTGGGCGTAAAGCGTAAAGCATCCGCGAGTTCACCACCACCAGTCTGATCGGCAGGGTCGTAAACCAACTTATAAATGTTGAGGCGGGTGCAGAGGTACAATTCCCCTTGGTTGTTTTCACTGAAGCCAAACCGTGTCTCATCCCACGGGACGAAGCCGCCGGGTACTTGGATGTCCAACGGTGCATCGATCCACGTGCCATCCGCCTGTTCGGTGAGGGCCCAGAATTTAACATCGTAAAAGCCACATGCATCGGTGAAGTTGTAGCTGCCGTATAGCGTTGGGTTTTCCGTGCCACGGTACCGGTATCCGCCGATGACCGAACACCAGCCGTTGTCGTGCGGATAGGAGAAAATGGGCAGTTCCAATGTTCCATCGGGATCGCAGTCGACGACCGGCTCGTAACACATCGGTCCTTCCATGAGGCGCCATCCATAATTGAGCCCTCCAGTGGATGCGGCGGATTCCATGCTCACCTCTTCCCAGTCAACTTCACCGACGTCTCCGATGAATTTGTCGCCGGTAAGGCGATCGAAACTCCACCGCCACGGATTCCGAAATCCGTACGCCCAAATTTCATCCAATGCTTCGTCGTTGCCCACGAAGGGGTTGTCTTCGGGAATCGTGTACGGTGCCAAACCATTGACGTCAATGCGCAGGAGTTTGCCGAGCAGCGTTTGAAGGTTTTGTCCGTTACCGATAGGTCCGTGGTCGTCTCCACCGCTGCCTCCACCGGTCTCGCCCGTACCGGTTCCGCCGCCGTCGCCGGTGCTGATGTACAAGTAACCGTCGAGGGGGCCGAAGTGCAATTGGCCACCGTTGTGACCGCGGGCTGGCTGGACCAATTCCAGCACTTCGAACCACGTCTCCGTATCCGCGACAGTGTGGTCTTCATTGGTGCCGAAGCATACCAAGCGTTCGTCGATGAAGGTTCCGCTGCCATCTGGCCGGTAGCCGTTGTAGATGACGTAGAAGAGGCCGTTGTTTTCAAAATTCGGATCGAGGATCAAGTCGTTCAGCCCCTGCTCACTCATGATGCCATAGTCGCAGATATCGAGACCGGTTGTACTCAGATCGAGGAAGGGCTCGTCCCGGACTTCTCCGGTTTCCTCGTTGTACCACATGACCAATCCGCTGTGGCACACGATGAGCAAATTCGTTTCGTCCGCCGCATGAGTCGCAGGCCGCACCGAGACGGGCCA
>CALKYI010000191.1 GCA_938003665.1 uncultured Flavobacteriales bacterium | reverse complement strand
CTACTGGCGGAGTCGCCTCAACCTTTATTGTCGATTTTGTTCGATTCACTGCTTCTGAACGCCCTTTCCCATCCGCAGGGATTTGGATCGGTTTGATAAAGGCATCGGGCGCCCACTCTCGTACCTCGCCCAAGTGCTTCTTCGCCTCTGCGTGGTTGCTGAACGTACCACTACCGTATTTGGTCAGTCGGTCGTTCGATGTTAACTCGAAGATTTCTTCTGAAGAAGGCATCTCATTGAAATTCGGTTCGTTCGCAAAGGCACCGATCTGCACAGTGTACCGAACGACTGTCACATGACTGCTTGTGGATTCGGCAAACTCATCAGCTGCTGTGACCTCTTCGTTGCCAGGGGAATTCACCCGTATTGCCTCTGGGGTGGCTTTGTTTTCACTTGTTGGCTTTGGCTGGCTAATTGGTGTTTCAGCAACCGGAGGAATGCTGGTTGAAATGCGGCTCGATGCTGCCCTTGATCTCTCCCCTCCAAACAGGGCGACCATTTCATCCTGGATCGAAGACCGCATAGCGAGTGCGGACTTCAAAGATTGTGTGTACGCCTCGGTCGTCTTCGCAGATGTGCGCAAAACATCCAATTCACGCTGATACGCGTGCGCTTGAGCCAGAATTGGATCGTCATGTCGAATGAACAATTCATAGCCTGCGTAATCATCAGAACGTGAGTCTTCCTGAGATGAAGAAGCTGGGCCGAAGGATTGCCACCAAGCACCTGGGCTGATTTCTGATTCAGCAATGACCTGCTCGTAACGATTCGCGCCCTCTCGGTAAGTCTCCCACGCAAGGCCCACCGCTTGTTGGCCTTTCGATAGCTTTTCCCGCGGATCGGTAAAGGCATTGAACTCCTCCATGATGCCTCCACTGCGCAAGAACCAACTCTGTGTGCTTTCCATCCCAGGCAACGTGTAGATGCCGAGTTCTTGGAAGGAGATGATCTCGTCTGTAAATGCCGCCCATAATTCCGTTTGAATGGCTTCAAATGAGGCCTGCTCATTAAGCGTATTTACGGATGCCTCAGCTGCCGCATCAAAGGAAGCGAGCAATGAAGGGTTGTTCGATAGCAAGGTGAATAAGTCTTCTCGGAAAGGCGCCATGTTCATGGGGAGTGACTCTCCTATCCACCGTTCGAAGCGAAGATGGGAATCAATGCGGCGGAACATGTCATCGGCGTGCACGTAAGCGCCTGCAAACGCTTGGAACTGCGCCTCACAGAAGGCCAGCATAACATTCCAATCTTCAGAATCCACTCCTGTTTGGTAGATGTACTCAGTAATGGCATCGCTCCAGACACCCCATGTGTCTTGTTCGTTTTGCGCCTGCATTCTAAGCTGTCGAACCTCTTCAGACAACAAAGCCAGGGCCGGCTCACCAAAACGTTCAATGGCGGCTTGGATCTTCCATCCGTCCGTGCCGGGTGCATCCCAGCATTTCGTCTTTTCCATTTGACCTTTAATGGCCACAGCGTCTTGGCGCAACTGAGTGACCGTAGTCGGCAACTCCGCTTCCTCGATGGACACGCCTATTTCCTTCATGGCTTCCAGCATCCAGCTCGGGATTTCCTCCCCTCCTTCCTGTCCTTGGCTGGCCGCGGTCAGTACTTTTTCAATGCCAA
>CALKYI010000190.1 GCA_938003665.1 uncultured Flavobacteriales bacterium | reverse complement strand
CTTTTGCGGGATTTCCGCAAGGATAAACTTGCCGCGACCCAGTGATTCTAACCTACCGTCACGTCCCATTTCCTCCAAAACCGTCATAATCTTTCGCCGCGTATCGTGGTTCAAGATGCCCAACGTACTGGCTACTTGTTTGTGGTTGAGGGGTTTGTTGGGCTGGCGTTTGAAGACCTCGAGGATCTCTTTGCGCAACTGACGGGGAGGGGTCCGAGGAGGCATGGCCACAAAGATGCTCCCAATCCCCAAGCATTTGCGACCTTTGCACCCGCATGTCTACACGCACTTATCAACGATTGGCGCCCGAGCATTGGGACGAATACGCCGTCATCGACTCCGGCGACGGGGCGCGGCTCGAGCGATTTGGGGACCTCATTCTGGATCGGCCTGATCCAGCAGCGGTGTGGTCGCGGCGGCTTGGCACCGATGCGTGGGACGAAGCCCATGCCCGGTTCGAGCCCACCGGACGCACCAAGGGCAACTGGGTGCCGCTTGACACGGTACCGGAAGGCTGGAACATTAACTACCGTTCGCCGCGGATGCAGCTGCGGTTCCACCTGGAAATGACGCGGTTCAAGCACGTCGGCATTTTCCCCGAGCAAGCGGCCAATTGGGAGTACATCGCTGAACACCTGCAGCCAGGTGACAAATTCCTGAACCTCTTTGCCTACACCGGCGGCGCGTCGATTGCCGCCCGATCTGTGGGTGCAGAAGTGACGCACGTGGATGCCATTCGCCAAGTCATTGATTGGACCCGCATCAACATGGAATTGAGCGGCCTCGACGGCATCCGTTGGGTGGTGGAAGACGCCCTCAAGTTTGCCCAACGCGAACAGCGAAGGGGGAATAAATACAAGGGCATCGTTCTCGATCCACCAACCTGGGGCCTCGGTCCCAAAGGCCAGAAATGGCGCCTCGAAGACAACCTGCTCAATTTGTGCGCCGCCGTGGCAGACCTCCTCGAACCCGGCGGCTTCATCATCATGAATACGTACAGCGGCATCGCCCCCAGCGCCCTCGAAACCGTGTGGCAGCGC
>CALKYI010000189.1 GCA_938003665.1 uncultured Flavobacteriales bacterium | reverse complement strand
CACTCCGAGCGAATGTTGTTTTCCAAAAACCGCTTGTACGGGTCCTGGATGTACTGCGGCAAATTGCAGTAAAAGGCGAATGTCGGCGTCTGTGACTTGATTTGGGTCACGTACTTGATGCGCACCATTTTGCCTTTGTACATCGGCGGCGGCTGGTTCTGAATGATCGGCAGCAAGAAGTCGTTCAGCTGGCTTGTGGGAATCTTGTAGTTCCGGTTCTCATAGACCTCCATCGCCTCTTCGAAGGCCTTCAAAATGCGCTGCTTGGTCAAGTTGGATGTGAACAAAATCGGCACATCCGTAAACGGAGCGATGCGCTCACGAATCGCGGCCTCAAACGTCTTCATGGTTTGGTGGTCCTTCTCAATGAGGTCCCACTTGTTCACCAAGATTACGACGCCCCGGTAGCTGTTGACGACCTGCCAAAAAATAGCCTGGTCCTGTCGCTCCATCCCGTTTTGTGCGTCAATGAGGAGCAAGCACACATCGCTCTGTTCGATGCTCCGAATGGTTCGCACGGTGCTGTAAAATTCCAGCTGATCCTCGATTTGCTTTTTGCGCCGCAATCCCGCCGTATCGATCAGCTCGAAGTCGAACCCGTACAAGTTGAAGTGGGTGTGAACGCTATCGCGCGTCGTGCCCGCAATGTCGGTGACGATGTTCCGCTCGTTGCCCACCAACGTATTAATGAGCGTGCTTTTACCCACATTGGGACGTCCCACCACCGCGAACTTAGGCAACCCGCTGTCCTCTTCATTGCCTTCGTCCGGAAGCATGGCCACTAAAGCATCCAAAAAGTCCCCCGTACCGTATCCGCTTGAAGCACTGACCGCATGCACCGCGCTGTCCAGACCCAATCGATAGAACTCGCTCGTCAGTTGGTCGTGTGCCGCCGTATCCACCTTGTTACACGCCAGCATGACCGGTTTGTTGCTCTTTCGAATGAGCCGCGCAATGTCCTCGTCTAAATCCGTCGGACCCGTCTGGCCGTCAACCATGAACAGGATCAACGCCGCTTCCTCGATGCTAATTTGCACTTGCGCTCGAATCGCTGCCTCGAATGTATCGTCACTTTTGGTAATCCATCCACCTGTATCAATTACCGTGAACTGGCGACCCGTCCACTCCGCTCGGCCGTACTTGCGGTCGCGCGTCGTACCAGATGTCGGATCGATGATGGCGTCCTTCGTCTCGGTCAACCGATTGAACATGGTTGACTTGCCCACATTGGGCCGACCTACGATGGCTACGAGATTGTTCATGCGACCTGGATTGAAGGAGTGCGAAGTTCGTAAATGATTGCTTATCGGAAAATCAGACATAAAAAAAGGGCCCTCTTTCGAGGGCCCTAAGAATGGCGTCGACATACTCT
>CALKYI010000188.1 GCA_938003665.1 uncultured Flavobacteriales bacterium | reverse complement strand
TTGCCTTCGGGCAAAATCAGCCGGCTCGGTCACATCGGAGAGTCGTACCAATTGACCCAATGGTACCCGAAACCTGCGGTGTACGACCGCGACGGTTGGCACCCCATGCCATACCTCAACCAAGGAGAATTTTACTCGGAGTACGGTTCATTCGACGTGAGCATCACCCTGCCCGCCAATTACGTGGTGGGTTCCACAGGCGACTTAGACCCGAGCGAAGCGGACAACGCGCGTGAGTTGGCCTTTTTGGACTCTTTGGCCCTTGCAACGGCCCGCCGGGTGGACGGCAGTGCATTCGATGCGGAGGAATTCGCGACCGACGAAGCCATGGAATTTCCGGCTTCGTCGCCACGCACCAAAACCCTGCGCTACCGCCAATCCGATGTCCACGACTTTGCGTGGTTTGCCGACAAACGCTGGTGGGTGCTCAAGGGTGAAGTAGAGCTCCCGTACTCAGGGCGTTCCGTGACCTCGTGGGCCATGTTTACCCCAGCAGCCGCGGACCTCTGGCGCGCGTCTTTGGGCTACATCGAGGACGCGACGTACTACTACTCCAAATGGAACGGGGAGTACCCATACAACCACGTCACAGCGGTGGACGGCACCATCAGTGCGGGCGGTGGCATGGAATACCCCAATGTCACGGTCATCGGTAACAGCGGAAGCGCCTTGGGGCTAGAGACCGTCATCGTCCACGAGGTGGGCCACAACTGGTTTTACGGCATCCTCGGCAGCAACGAACGCATCAACGCATGGATGGACGAGGGCATCAACTCGTTCAACGAGACCCGGTACTTCGTAGAGAAGTACGGCGACAAGCTCGGACTGACCGGTTTTGAAGACCGCGCCACGCCACTCATGGAGCGGTTTGACCTCGTGGGGAAATCCTACGAAAGCCGCGATGTGTTCGCGTATTTCTTGAGCGCGCGAATGGCCATTGACCAGCCGATGCAATGCCACTCCAACGACTTCAGCCCCATCAACTACGGCACCGTGGTCTATAAAAAAACCGCCGCCGCCTTCGATTACCTGCGCAACAGCCTCGGTACCGAGCGGTTTGACCAGGGCATGCAGGCCTACTTCGATGCGTGGAAATTCAAGCACCCCGCACCCGAAGACCTTCGGGCATCGCTCGAAGCCAGCACTGGGGAAGACCTCGGTTGGTTTTTCGATGGCCTCGTACCCACGACGGGACAAACGGACTACGCGATCCGCTCGGTTCGCAGCGGCGGCGAAACGACCGCGGTGACCGTGCGCAACAAAGGGGAACTCGAAGGGCCCTGGTCGCTGCACGGTCAGCGCGAAAACGGTGAGTGGGAGACCCTGGGATGGTACCCGGGCCTCACATCGGGCGAACAGACTGAAGTTGACGTGCCGGCATACGACGCCTACCGCATCGATCACGACGGGGTGATGCTGGACAACAACCCCCACAACAACACCTGCCGCACCCGCGGCCTGCTGAAGGCGGTTGAACCCCTGCATCTCGGCGCCATCTCCCGGTTGGACGACGGCAACCGGACCCAATTGGGCTGGCTCCCGGTATCCGGCTGGAACGAACAAGATGGCTTCATGATGGGTGCAGCGCTGCACAACACCGTACTTCCTTTGCGCGATTTTGAGTGGATGGCGATGCCGATGTACGCGTTTGGCAGCAAGCAGGTCAATGGCATGGCGCGGCTGTCATTGAAACGGGATGCGTGGCGGTTTGAAGGAACCGGACGCTCGTTCTCGGATGCTTTCATCTCGGACATTTTTGATGTTCGGTACGTCCGGCACGAATTCAAAGCCATCCGAAGTTTTGATCGCAACCCCGCCGATCGCAACCGTGCGCGGCTCGAGTTGAGTGCCATCGACATGCGCTCCCGCGGTGGTTACGCCCCTGACGTGATCGATCCGCTGTTTGCTCCGGTCACTTCTGAGTACCGTCAAGCCTTGCGCGTGGCGTATACGTTGGAACGCTCCAACGTTCTTACCGAGCAGTCCCTCCAGTTGCGGGGCACGTGGGCTGGCTTGGCATTTGATGAGTACAATCAGTACCTATTCGCCACGTTTGCTTCGCCCGGGTTGTTTCCGAATCATGCGTTCGAAGGCAGTGTATGGGAAGCCACTTGGGAAGGCGCACGTGAGATCAACCGTTCGGGTGCGAATTGGAGCTGGCGTTGTTACGCCGCCACGTCGCACGGCGGGCACCACGTCTACGGATTGCAGACCATGGGGTTGAACGGCAACAACGACGTGCTCAGAGACCACCTGACGTTTTCGAGGGCGTTCGACACGTTTGCAGGCCGCATCGTCGCTCAAGAACAGGGCGGCCTCGCCCTGCAGGGCGGAACGGCGTACAACAACCACCCGGTCCGGTCGTTGCTGACGGTCAAGGTGGCCCGTTCGTTGTTCGCCGGCATCGATGTGTACGGTGGCGCGG
>CALKYI010000187.1 GCA_938003665.1 uncultured Flavobacteriales bacterium | reverse complement strand
AGGAATCCACCAAATTCAGCTGTGTCATGGTTTTGCGGTTTGCTGCGCTCGGTTAGTAATGGTCTATTTAGTTTCCCTTGAATGAGATTTGGACTTTCGTCCAGTCCAGTGCACTCAACGGATACGTCTGTTCTTCTTCTACCCATTCCTTCGCTTTGCGCCCTTCGATGCGGCGCTTTTCGCGAATGACAATGGTGATTTCTTCTTCAGTGGCTTGGGTCAATTTGCCCTCCGCCTTTCCGGCTCCCGTGATCTTCAATTGCACGTCGCGCCCGATGTTTTTCAGGTACTGCCGGTGCAACTTCAGCGGCTGGTCGAGGCCGGGTGAACTCACATCCAACGAAAAATCCTCAGCATCCCGGTCCAGCATGGACTCGAGATGACGGCTCAACGCCATGCACTTCTCAATGCTCGTGCCTTCATCATCGTCCAGCAGTATGGAAATCGCGTTCCCATCGCTGACGCGCACGTCCACAAGGAATCCCGTGCCTCCAGCGAGGTGGGCTTCAGCGAGTTCGCGAACGGTATTGGCGTTGATCATGGCGTTTTTTCGAGGAAAAAAAAGAGGGGTGTGTACCCCTCAGCGTTTTCGTTCTCAAATAGTCGGGGCAAAGATACACCATTCCCTTCGAACTTCAACGCGCCAAACCGGGTTGGCATACTAACTTCGTTGACCATGTCCTACGTGCAGCAAATGATCGAGGAGGGGGAGCACCAGACCCAGGACTTCAAAATGCGCATCGACGATGCCGCCAAAATCGCGCGCACGCTCGTGGCCTTTGCCAACACCGACGGTGGACGACTCCTGATCGGCGTGAAGGACAACGGGGCTGTTACCGGCATTAACCAAGAGGAGGAGTACCACATGATTGACTTGGCTTGCCAGTCCCACTGCAAACCAGCCATCCCGTTCGATGTGCAAGTGTGGAAGGTGGAAGGGCGTTCGGTGCTGGAGGTCCAAATTCCACGCTCCGCCAATCGCCCGCATTTCTGTGAAGACGAAAACGGCAAGTGGCAAGCCTACTTGCGCAGGGAGGACCGCATCCACCGCGCCAGCCCCGTGCAAGTCAAGGTTTGGCAATACGAAATGCGCATGGACCGATCCGAATTCCGGTACGACCAGTTCATCGGCAAACTCTTCAACGCATGGCGCGACGGACGGCAATTGCGGTTTCAGCAAGTCGCCCGCATGGCGCGGTTGCGTTATGAGGACGCCGAAGACCTCTTGTGCCTGCTCATCGTCTGGAACATCATCGAATGGGAACGAGGTGCCCGCGGGTTGGTCTACCAGCTGGCCGATGCCTCGGCGCTGGACGAATTGGAGACCCGTGGCCCCGAGCAATTCCGATGGAAAAATTATTCGTGACCCCCGACAATATTCCGAACTTTGACGCGTATGCGTAGGACACCCATGCTCACTCCTGAATTCCTCCTGAACCGTGCACTGACCACGCTTACTGCGGTCCTGATGTGCATCAGTGGAGGGTTTGCGCAAGGCACCGAAACGGCGGACATTCAAGAAAACCGTCCTGTAGGCACGTGGACGGACTACCTTCCCTACCACCAAACCGAAGAATTGGTCCATTGCGGAACGGACTTGGACACGGGCCTCTGGGCCGTTCGAACTGAGCACGCAGTGTTCACCTTAGACGAGCGCACCGATGTGGTGGAGCGCATTTCCACCGTCCGTGGCATGAGCGGAAGCCAACCCACCGCATTGGCCTGGGACCCCAGCGGAGAGCTGCTCATCGTCGGGCAGGCTTCAGGCAGCATCGATTTTTTCTCCAACACAGGCAACTGGTTGTACACGTTGCGCGACATCGAACAAAGCAACCTCATCGGTGACAAGTCCATCCTCAGCTTGGAAATTTTTGGTGCGCTCGATCCGGACCTTCTCATTGCCACCACTGCCTTTGGTGTCGTGGCCATTCACCTGCGCGAACTCGACGTTCGGGATACGTGGTACCTGGAAGGCCAGCAAGCGCTGCGGCGGTGTCACGGCATCATCGTCCACGACAACCAATACGTGGTCTGGACAGATGCGGGCGTTTTTGAGGCGCCTGTGGATCACCCGTTTTTGAGTTCACCGGATGCTTGGATCCGATGGGAGGACATTCCGCTCGAAACCGGCGATTATGCCCATGTAGAATTCGCGCCCAACGGCCACATTCTGCTGCACCGGAAAACCGGCGAATCCGCTGAACCAGACGAATTGTGGTTGCGCCGGGACGGATTGTGGGAACCGTTTGAAGCTTCCGAAAGCGTCCAAGTCCTCGCCATCGCATCAGGCAGCATCAGCGACGATCCAAGCGATTGGCGCATCGCCATAGCCGATCACCAATCCATCCGCCAATTCAATGCCGATTGGGAAGAAATTCAATTGGACTACGCCGCAGACGGGGTGCCGCTGCGGGTGCGGGACATGGCATACCGCCACGCGGTGGAGGTGATGGGCGACGTGGCGTTCGTGGGGTTCGGTGACCTGTTCATTGCCAATTTCGAGCAGGGACTCCTGAAGATGGATGTATCGGGAGGAGAAGCTGACGCCCATTGGAGCCCTGAAGGTCCTCCGGTGGCTTTGGTGCGCAACGTCGACGCTTGGAACGACCAGATTTGGGTGGCTTCCGGCGGCATTGACGAAACGTGGACCAGCATGTACCACAAGCACGGTTTCTACGGTATGAGTGGCATGCGTTGGAACTGGATTCCCAACCAAGATGGACTCAACGACCTCGCTGGCATCAACGATCCGATGGCGGTGAGCATTGACCCCACCAATCCTTTTCACGCCTACTTCGGTTCATGGGAAGAGGGCCTGATTGAGGTGCAAAACGGCGAGGTGGTGGACATTTACAACGAAAGCAACAGTACCCTCGAGCTTGGGAACTTTGGTGGAAGCCCACGGGTCGGCGTGGGCGGTGTAGACTTCGATTGGTTCGGAAACCTCTGGTGTACCAATGCATATTCCGACGCGCCACTCCACGTCCGATTGAACGATGGATCCTTCGTCGCAATGGCGCTGGGGAATGCCTTGGGCAACACAGGCTGGCTCGGTGACGTATTGGCCGCTCGCAACGGGTACATCTGGTGCGTCATGCCACGCGGTCAAGGGGTGTTGGTTTACGACACCAACCTCACGCCCGGCGACACCCAAGACGACGATTGGCGCATCCTCACTTCAGACCCGGCCAAAGGAGGGCTGCCGTCCGATGACATCTATTGCTTGGAGGAAGACCTCGACGGGGAGATCTGGATTGGGACCGCGGCTGGGCCATGCGTCATTTACTTGCCCAGCGTTGTCTTTGACGACGGCTACGAAAACCCGGTCGCTTCGCAAATTCTCATCCAACAAGACGGCAACTACCAGCTCTTGCTCGAGACGGAGGTCGTGGAGACGATCTGCATCGACGGCGGCAACCGCAAGTGGATCGGGACGCAGAACTCCGGAGCGTACTTGTTGAGTTCGGACGGCATCGACCAAGTAGCGCATTTCACGTCGGACAACAGCCCTCTGCTCAGCAATCAAGTCACCGACATCGCCCTGAACCACCGCAACGGAGAGGTGCTCATCGGCACGCAACGCGGCCTGATGGGATGGCGTGGTGATGCCAGCAATTTTGTCCAAGAAATTGATGAACTCCGCGTATACCCCAACCCCGTCGAAGCCGACTTCGAAGGCTGGGTCACGGTTGAGGGACTGGCGTACAATTCGACCGTTCACATAACTACCCTCTCTGGTCGCACCGTCGCTACTGTGCAATCCGAAGGTGGAAGGGCCGTCTGGGATACACGCGACTTTTCCGGTGAATTGGTCCCCTATGGCGTGTACATGGTTTTCGCGACAGATGCCACCGGTGCATCGGCTGGAGTGACCAAACTAGCTGTTACTCGATAAACGGGGCGCGGCCTAACTTGCACGCATGCGCAATGTGAGTTCGACGTCCAAGTTGCCCCGCGTGGGCACCACCATTTTCACAGAGATGAGTGCCCTGGCGCAAGCTCACGGAGCGCTGAACATGAGCCAAGGCTTTCCGGATTTCCAGCCCCCACAGCCCCTTCAGCAGGCCGTTGTCGCAGCGATGGCAGAAGGCCGCAACCAGTACGCTCCCATGGCGGGCGATGTCCGGCTGCGGGAATGGATTGCCGCGAACGCGGAACAGCAAAGCGGCGTCTGCTACCACGCCGAAACGGAGGTGACGATTGGGGCCGGAGCTTCGTCCCTGATCTTCGCCGCCATCCAAGCGCTGATCCATCCGGGTGACGATGTGATGGTCCTTACGCCGTGTTATGACCTGTACGAACCAGCGGTCGAACTCGCGGGCGGCAACTTGGTGTGCGTACCGCTTCAGACGGGCACGCATCGGTTGGACTTGGCTGCCATGAGGGCGGCGTGGACTGCATCGATGCGCATGGTGATTGTCAACGTGCCCAACAACCCAACCGGCTCAACGTGGAGCCGAGAGGATTTGGGTGGGCTGGCGGATTTGGTCGAGGGTACCGACGCCTTGGTGGTGAGTGATGAAGTTTACGGACCGATGCACCACGACGGGCGTGAGGTCCTGAGTGTCACCCATGAACCGAGGCTGAGGGAGCGTGCCTTGGTCTTCGCGTCGTTTGGTAAAATCCTGCATTGCACCGGCTGGAAAATTGGTTACATGACGGCCCCCGAAGCGATAACCCGCGAAATTCGAAAGGTTCACCAGTACGATGTGTTCTCCACAGGCGCCCCCTTCCAAGCGGGCATTGCCACCTTTCTGAACAGCGAGGCCGGCGCTACCCACCTCCACGAGCTTGCGCCGTTCTACCAATCCAAACGCGACCGACTTGTTGACGGGCTGAAGGGCAGCCGGTGGCACGTGTCCCCCGCAGAAGGAGGGTATTTTCAATTGTTGGGCTACGGCGCATTTGAAGACCGCGACGACCGAACAGCGACATCTGACTGGTGCACTCGCGCCGAGGGATTGGCCCTCATTCCGCTTTCTCCGTTTTTCCCCGAAGGTGGGCACGATTCAAAATTGGTCCGCATCTGCTTTGCCAAAAACGACGACACCATCGACCAGGGCATCGAGCGTTTGCTGAACATTTCCAACGGATGAACCACAACGCCTCCCTCCTGCGTGTCGCCGCGCTTCAGACCCCACTTGTTTGGGAAAACCCAACTGCTAACGCCGAAGCCATCGGACGGCAAGTTGATGCCCTCGAAGGACCGTGCGACCTCATCGTTCTCCCCGAAATGTGGGCGACCGGCTTCACCATGGACCCCAGCGCACACGCCAGTGTTCTACCGTCCGGTTGGCAGGATGACGAGGCTACCTGGCCCGCTTCTCTCGCGGAGATGAGAAAGTGGGCGCGTGAGCGGGACGCGGCGGTCATCGGCAGCTTGTCATGCCGGGACGAAACGCTCGCCCGTCCGGTGAACCGGTGCTTCTTCGTCCCCCCCAGCGGCCCGGTAGAATGCTACGACAAACGCCATTTGTTCAGTTTCGCCGGGGAGGATGCCGCCTATGGACCGGGCGAAAAGCGGGTGATTGTCGAATGGCGAGGGTGGCGGATCCTCCTGCAGGTCTGCTACGACCTGCGCTTTCCGGTGTTCAGCCGGAATCGCAACGAAGACCGGTACGATGCCGCCGTTTACGTGGCCAACTGGCCTGCGGCGCGTGTGGGTGCGTGGTCGAGTTTGCTGGTCGCTCGCGCGATTGAAAACCAATGCTACGTTGTCGGCGTAAACCGTGTGGGTGTCGACGGTAAGGGCATTGAACATTCAGGCGGCAGTGCCCTCATCGACCCCTACGGTCGGACCCAAACCGAACTTGATGCGGATGCGCCAGGATGGATCCATGGCGACTGGGACCGAGCTGAGCTCGATCGGTACCGCGCTAAATTCCCGGTACTCGGCGACGCCGATTCCTTCGAGCTTTCGTAATCCCTGATCAGACGAAGGCGTTCAAGCCGGTCACGTCCAAGCCTGTGATGAGCAGGTGGATGTCGTGCGTTCCCTCGTACGTCACCACGGATTCGAGGTTCATCATGTGGCGCATGATCGGATACTCGCCGGTAATCCCCATGCCACCGAGCATCTGCCGTGCGTCACGGGCCACGGTCAACGCCATGTCCACGTTGTTGCGTTTGGCCATGGAGATTTGGGCTGAGGTGGCCTTCCCTTCGTCGCGCAATTGACCAAGACGGAAGGTCAGCAACTGCGCTTTCGTGATCTCGGTGATCATCTCTGCCAACTTCTTCTGCTGCAACTGGAATTGCCCAATCGGACGATCAAACTGCGTGCGTTCCTTCGAGTATCGCAAGGCGGTGTCGTAGCAATCCAGTGCTGCACCGATGGCGCCCCAAGCGATGCCGTAGCGCGCCGAGTCCAAGCAGCTGAGCGGCGCACCGAGGCCGTCGCGACCAGGAAGGATGTTCGCCTTGGGTACGCGTACGTTGTCGAAAATCAATTCACCGGTATCAGAAGCGCGCAAGCTCCACTTACCGTGCATGGTCGGCGTGCTGAACCCTTCCATGCCACGCTCCACGACAATGCCTTGAATGCGGCCGGCCTCGTTCTTGGCCCACACCACGGCGATGTCCGCGAAGGGTGCGTTGGAAATCCACATCTTGGCGCCGTTGAGGATGACATCGTCACCGTCCTCTTTGAAGTTGGTGGTCATTCCGCCGGGGTTGGATCCGTGGTCGGGTTCGGTCAAGCCAAAGCAGCCCATCATCTCACCCGTAGCCAACTTGGGTAGGTACTTTTGCTTTTGCTCCTCTGTGCCGTAGCGCCAGATGGGGTACATCACCAAGCTGCTTTGAACCGAGGCGGTTGAGCGCAAGCCGCTGTCGCAGCGCTCGAGTTCTTGCATGATGATGCCGTAGCTGATTTGGTCGAGGCCAGGGCCGCCGTATTCCGCTGGGATGTAGGGGCCGAAAGCACCGATTTCACCGAGTCCTGGTAACAAGTGTCGAGGGAACTCGCATTTCTCAGCCGCCTCTTCAATGATGGGGCTGACCTCTTTTTTCACCCACTCACGGGCGGTCTCACGGATCAACTTGTGCTCCTCTGTCAACAGCTCGTCCAACAAGTAGTAGTCGTGTCCTTGGTAAAGGTCCGTTCGCATGGCTCTATCGGTATTGCGTTAGCTCTGCAAAGATACGCCCTTGCCCGCCAAGAACCGTGTGCAAACCGCGGGGTTATGCGTTGCCCGTGGACTCGTACGCCTCATCCACGCCCAAACTGCCCGTTTGGTAAGCCGCGACGGCCAGCGCATCCACCCGTTCGTTGTTGGGATTCCCGGCGTGGCCTTTGACCCAGTGAAACATGACCCGGTGCTGGCGGTACACCTTCAGAAAACGCTTCCACAGATCGGGGTTTTTCTTGTCCTTGAAGTTCTTCCGCTCCCAGCCCATGACCCATCCCTTCTCTACCGCGTCCACCACGTATTTGGAATCCGAATACACCTGCACATCCAAGCCGGGCCGCTTCAGGGTCTCCAAGGCCACAATGACGGCGAGCAGTTCCATGCGGTTGTTCGTCGTCAATCGAAAGCCCGCACTCAACTCTTTCTGGTGCTCACCGTACATCAGCAAGGCGCCGTATCCGCCAGGTCCTGGGTTGCCACTTGCGCCTCCATCGGTGTATATGGTCACATGTGCCATCACGCATTCACTTGTTCGGCGATGCAGGCGGCGATGGCCTGAGGATAATACGTGTGCTCCAACTCCATGACCCGCTCGGCCAAGGATTCAGGGGTGTCTTGGGGCTCAACAGAACAGGCCGCTTGAAACACCACAGCGCCCTCGTCGTACACTTCCGTCACCCAATGCACCGTCATGCCCGACTCTTTTTCGCGTGCATCCAGCACCGCGCGGTGGACGTGCATCCCGTACATCCCCTTCCCACCGAACTTGGGAAGCAGCGATGGGTGCACATTCAGCATGCGCCCGTGGTAAGCACGGACAAGGCTCTCCGGAATGTGCATCAGGAAACCCGCCAAGATGACCCAGTCGATGGCCTTGGCTTGCAATGCCTGCAACAGCTCCCCTTCGAGCATTTCTGCTTTCGTGAAACGGGTGGTTTCTATGCCCCGTCGCCGCGTACGCTCGTAGATTCCGGCTTGCGCCTCCGGTCGATTGCAACCAACAAAGGCCACCTCTACCGTTTCGGAAGCCTCAAAAAAGCGCAGAATGGCCTCGGCGTTGCTGCCCGAACCAGAGGCCAATATGGCAATGCGCGTTGGGGTGGGCATCAGAATTCGAACGAACCGAGGTTTGCCATGCGCATCTCGGCCTCTGCAATCATGGCCTCCAATGCTTCCAATTCTTCCGTCAACTCGCTGGCCAATGAATCGTCTGGCATGTACAATTCGGCCGTCTGCACCATGACATCAGCCACCTGTTTCGCAATGCGTCGCTCCTGTGCGACCGACTGGAAGCGATTTACATCGAGGGAATAGTAGTACTTCAACGCATCCGTTTGAATTTCAAACAGGTCGCGCGTAACCTGCTTGCCTAGCTCTTGTGCGCGAGCTCTTCGTTCCGCTGACAAGTCATAGACTTTTCTGCCTGGCAAAGAATCAGAAACGGACATCTCCATTAGTACGCCTTGCACTGTCATGAGTACGCGACTCAATGGCACGTTCTGCGCTGGCATCCGAGTGAGCATTTCATCGCAAATATCCAGCGCCCGATTCGCGTCCTCTTCCGCAAGCAATTCCTCCGCCAAAATGGACATCTGCAAACGGAAGTTGGTCACCATGCGGCGGTTGTTTTCATCCATGTAGATGCCGTCTTCGATGTTGTCCATACCTCCCCAAGACCACTTGTCCATGACGTTTGTGTACATGCGATCGGTTGCGACGCCACCAAATGCATTCGGATTGGCACTCTTCGGATACCGGATGGGTACCAATCGATAAGCCAGTCCTTCCAACCGGAAGTACTCCTGCAATCCCATGTAACTGTCTGGACCTGTCGTCACGGCAAAGTAGATTGGCCGTTCCCACTGGTTGTTCGCAATCATGTCGAGCACGGCCAATTGGTTCTTCAAGATGTAACTCTTCGGGCTACCATCGCTTCCGCTCAAGGTGAATTCAATTGCATCGAGACGATTGGGCATCTCCTCATCCGTCAAAACACCGTGCATCGCTACTGCCGCGCTGTCGACAGCAATGCGGAAGCTATTCGAGGGGAAGTAATTGAACTTTTTCCCTCCTGCGTACTGCCGTTTCTTCTCATCGTCCAAGGCCACGCTCAGGGCTTCACTCAAATCAACATAAGGAGCCGCAGGGTTGCGCGGTGCATCCAGAATAACCAAGTCCCGCGTCCCTTGGCGGTACTTCTCTTCATCCATTTTAATGGGGAGCGGTGCGCTTTCATACGCCTGTCGCTTCATTTGATCAATGTACCAGTCGGTATTGAGCAAGCTCAAGTTGCAGATCCGGACATCCGTTCGGTAGCCCTCAACCTCTTGAACATACCACAACGGGAACGTATCGTTGTCCCCATTGGTGAACAAAATGGCATTGGGCTCCAAGCTGTCGAGGTAGTTCTTAGCGAAATCAACCCCCGTTCTTCGCTTGGCACGGCTATGGTCATCCCAACCCTCGCTGGCCATAAGCGCAGGGACAGCCAACGTGAGTAACACCATGACCTGCGCCCTCAGCGATTCCTGCACGGACAAGCGTTGGAATAGCAATGCCAAGCCAACCAACAGCGCTGCCACCATCGTCATGAATCCGATGGTCCAACTCATCGCGTGATTTCCGCCTGTGGCTGCCTCCAATCCGAACAACACAACCGTTACAACCGCAGATGTGCCGAGGGCCTTGACTGCATCTTTAACGTCTGCTCTGCGCGACCAGTCAAACAAAGCAAAGGCACCTAAACCAATCCATATGGCGAACGCGTAAAACGAGCCAACGAAAGCGTAATCGCGTTCACGAGGTTGGAACGGGTATTGATTCAAGTAGACAACAATGGCCATCCCCGTCAAGACGAACAGCGCCGTGACCACAAGAAACTGCTTGGGATCACGAAAGGCATGGAACAACAATCCGAGCAGTCCGAGCAAGAGCGGCAAGTAGTAGAATCGGTTGTAGCCCTTGTTCTCAAGCTGTTGGCCCGTCAACGCATTTTGATTACCCAATCGTTCCGCATCAATCGAATTGATGCCGCTGAGCCAATTGCCATCCATGAAGTCTCCGTGGCCTTGAGTATCATTTTGGCGGCCTACAAAATTCCAGAGGAAATACCGGAAATACATCCAGCCCATTTGATAGTCCTTGAAGTACCGTAAGTTCTCGGCCATGCTCGGCGTTAACTCCCCTTCAACGCGATCCAGCATCCCCTCCAATTGACGCACCGTTCGAATGTCATCGGCCGATCCGGTCTGGTTGGCTCTGCGGGTGGCCATTCGGATCTGGCTCTCCAATTCATTGCGCTGCCGTTCCAGGCGCTGCACGTACGCTTTACCGCGTGTGAGTCCCGATTGCAGATCGTCGGCAATGATTTGCGAGAGCGTTGCAACGATTTCATCCGAATCCAGTGGGGCACGTTGCATACGACCTGACTGAGGATCTTTGACCAAGAGTTCGGTGGCAGATGCGATTTCAAAATTTTCCTCAAACCGTCGGTTGTAGGTACGGAAGAGCGAATTCATAGCGCGGGTCAATTCCGCTTTCGACATGCCGGACTGCAGGTAAGCTGTGGCAATGTGCTGCTCGAAAGCAGCAAGCCCCATGGCGCCGTCAGCCAAGGGGCTGGTGAAGCCCACTTGTTCGTTGAATCCCTTGTAGTTGCTCCACTGCTTGTAGGCTTGTTTGTGATTGGCCTGGCCACTCCACATGCGCGGGAATACCATCGTGAATCGGCTGTCGTAATTGGCTACGCTGCCTCGCTTTTCCCCGCTGTCCACATACTCTTCTTCGATGCGCATGCGCTTGGTTCCGTTCTCCTCCATCCACGCCAAGGCACCTCCCTCCGTCCGGAACGACTTCACCCGTACATCCCGGCCCTTGTCTTCAATGATGCTGTAGCTCTTGACATAAGAAGGTGAACCGTCCTCATAGGGTTTGTCCTTATCTACCGGCGAACCCCAGTACTCACCCGTCGCTAATGGTCGAGATCCATACTGTTCCCGGTTCAGGTAAGCCAACAAGGCAAACAAATCCTCCGGATTGTTTTCATCCATGGGCGGGTTGGCGGCACTTCGAATAACGATGACCGCGAACGTCGAATACCCAATCAACACAAGCGTCATGCCCAGTACAAACGTATTCGCAGCCCACCAGCCTTTCTTGTGTGTCCACCATACTGCTGCTGTGAGGAAGGCAATTAAGAACAAGGCGTACGCGAGCACCCCCGTGTTGAAGCCGAAGCCCATTTCATTGACGAAGAACAGCTCAAACTTCGCAGCGAGGTTGACCACACCTTTGATCATGCCTTCTTGGACAAAACCCAACAAGGCTACCGCAACGAGCGTAGTAATCCCCAACCCCTTCCAAGAAAACTCGTACTTCTTGAAATAGTAAACCAACGCAATGGCTGGGATGGCCAGCAAATTCAACAGGTGAACCCCAATGGACAGCCCCATCAGGTACGCAATGACGAGGATCCAGCGCAGGTGACCCGGTTGATCGGCCACGTTTTCCCATTTCAAAATCGCCCAGAACACGAGGGCCGTGAACAACGACGACAAGGCATACACCTCGCCCTCAACGGCAGAGAACCAGAAGCTGTCGCTGAATGTGTACGCCAAGGCGCCAACAGCTCCAGCGCCCATGACAGCCCAGCGTTCCGCTGGTGTCGCCTCCCCGGACGGGTCGACAATCATCTTTTTTGCCAGGTGCGTAATGCTCCAGAAGAGGAACAAGATGGTGAACGAGCTACTCAGGGCAGAAAGCGAATTGGCAAACACCGCCGCCGTCTCCGGCGTGGCAAAGATCATCAGGAAACGAGCGAGAAGCATGAAGAAGGGAGCTCCGGGAGGGTGGCCGACTTCGAGCTTGAATGCCGAGGCAATGAATTCGCCGCAGTCCCAAAAACTCGCCGTGGGTTCAATGGTCGACAGGTAGACGATGGTGGCCAGAAGCCACACGCCCCAACCTGTCCAGTTGTTCAGTTTCTGATACGTCATGTGTACACAGGCGGGTGTTGTGAAACCGCCAGCACGAAGTTAAGGCAGGACCCGGCTTGGCCTGCGTGGAATTTGGGGTCGGCCGAAGCGATTTATCAAACGTTTGGCGACGGCTCGTTATCGGAAAACTACCAGCGGTTGGCGCAGCGGTTGTCGCCCATCTGAAACGAAGATGGCGTGGTACAAACCGCATGGCCAATCCGCCACACTCCACGTGCCCGTCTGCGCCGTTGTTCGTTCGCGGTGAACCAAGCGACCGTCTGCAGCATACACAGTCCATTCACCATCCGTCGCATCTTCCGGCACCTTCCATTGGAACGCATGGGAAGCAGGATTGGGCCACACGTTCAACCCCTCCTGCTCCATTTCAGGGGTTTCCACCGTCTCCATGCAATCGGGGAGCAGGCCGAAACCACTTTCGTTGAACGGCGCAAACCAATCGAACAAGTCCACCGGATCAATTCCGGCAATGAGCACCGAAATCAGCAAGGCTTCAACGTCGACATTCGCAGCGTCCCACCCCCAAAAAACATCGAAGCACGCCGGTGGCACGCACAGGTTCAGCGTATCCGAGATGGCCCCTTCGGCAGACCATGCCTCTTCGAACGACCAGCCAGCGATTTCCCACCCATCGATGACCGCTTCGAAGCCGAGTTCAAACGCCCAATCGACATCAGCGGTCCACGACCCGTTCAGGACGAGTTGGATTTCTTCACAAGCCATACCTGACGTTTCCAATTCAATGCACGCCTCTCCACCGACGCAATCTCCCCAGCTGCCATAACCGATGCACATGTTCACCCCTTGGGGCTCTTCCACGTCCCATGTCCAGGCAAATGGGTTGCCCGATCCCACATTCATTCCATTGGTCCACCAACCGATTTCTCCTCCAAACAGCTCCCCGTCCGAAGTGTAGGCTGAGAAGAGGTAAATGCCTTCCGACAGTTCCTCGTATTCCAATTCCACCTCACAGTCTTCCATCCCCGTGCAATCCGAACAAATTTCGATCTCGGCAAATGATCCTTGCGGACATTCGGGGGTTTCATATCCCACCCCAAACACGTGGCACCCGTCTTCTTCGAACGTGAAAATCATCTCAGCTGATCCGTAATCATAGGGCTCACCATCGAGCGTCCAGAAGAGCGTGGCGCCTTCCGGTTGGTCCAAGGCTTCGATGAAAAACTGATTGCACTCCACTTCATTCCAAACGAGATCCAAGGGGCACGGATCGCCTTCGCCGCATCCTTCGGTGTTGACTTCCGTAACGTAAGTCTCGCCGGGACACGTGGAAGAATAGTACACCGCCATGATGTCGTGCCAGCCACCGCTCTCGAACGTCCAATCGAACGTGCCTCCGGACCATTCGACGAATTCACCGTCTATGAACCATTGCACCTCCGCTGGCGACTCGTTCCCGATGCTGAACACATAGTGGCACCCTTCGGAGTCCACAACAATGCCGGCATCCGGACAATCGCCCTCCAAATTGGAGTAGCACGCCTCCATTCCGTCCGGGCACGCCTCCGTGTACACGTCGACGCACACTGACCAATTGGGGTTGAAATCAAATCCCGCCTCGAAGCTGGTGCCGTAGGCCCCTTCAATGGGTTGGCCGTCGATATACCATTGGATCTCGTTGTTGGCCAGTTCATCGGGGATGCTGAAGGTGTACCACATGCCGTCCTCCGTGCTGACTTCCATTTCAAGGACGCATTCGGATTCGCCGCAGCCACTCACCTCGATGACCGTCTGCAATTCCACGCCCATCGGGCAATCGTAAGACGTAAAAAACGCATTGACCTCATACGTTCCCGCGGTTTCAAATTCGTATTCGATGAAGTGACCGCCCCAAATCGGTTCCGACCCGTCGCCAAAGTTCCACATCACCTCCTCACCTTCTTGAAAACTGCCAATTTCAAAAGCCCACGTGCACCCTTCGCCCGCTGCATAGTCGATCGCCTCAGGGCAACTGTATTCCCAAGCCTGCTCGATGCAAAATGTGGCATCCCAAACGCCTTCCTCGTCGGCCGCTGTGAGTTCCAGCATTTGGACAAAATCCGATTGGAACAAGTCCACTGCTACGCTTTCAGGACTGACTCCATCGCCGCTGATGGCGAGGCTATAGCAGCCCGGTGCGAGGCAAAAGTCAGCCTCCACGCCGTTCGCCCCCACTTCCCATACGCCATCTGCTGTTGCACCGACAATGTCATGACGTATTCCGAGCCGTTGGCGTTCGAAATGAGGTAATTGATGACCAATACCGGATTGCCTTCACCCGCTTGGTTCATCACCCAAAATTGAAATGGAGTGCACTCCTGTGCCTGAACCGTGAAGGAGGCGAGCAGCATAAACGCCGCAAGACCTAATTGAACGTAGCTTTTCATTGAGCGTGGTTTTGGTACAAGGGCAAGACACCCGGACCGGCCAGTTGGTTGCTCATGCCGAGAATTTTGCCACTCAATCCACGAACCGCGGAT
>CALKYI010000186.1 GCA_938003665.1 uncultured Flavobacteriales bacterium | reverse complement strand
GGACCACGATTGTACAAAGGAGCCATTAACGAAATTCACGAGGGTACAAGCGCGTGGCGTGAGGTTGTTCGCGGCATCGGCATCGGCGTTGAGACCGGTTACCAATTCAATTTTGACTTTGGCTTGGTACTCGACCTTGGAATTGGATTCAACTTCTCTGATCAGGTAATTCAGTTCGCTAGCGATCCTGCCGAAGATGGATTTTCTGTGTGGCCCCATCCGAATGTCGGAGTGGGGTGGAAGTTTTAAGTTGGACGCGTCCAGACCGCCAGCACTCATTCGAAAGCCTTGTAAGTTATTGACTTACGAGGCTTTTTCTTTAGAAATATTTTTCGGCTATGACGTACCAGGGACGCTGGTGAATTCGCCTTCAGCACATCTTAATGGTCGTGAGTAAGAATGCGAGGATTAGGATGAACCATGGATTGCTGAGGAGCAGGGCCCAATCGATAGGTATATCGTCTGAACGTGATGAGTCCTGCCAGGCTTGTTTCATCTGTTGTCGAATCGCGAAGTCTGGGTCAGTGATCTGAATGGAGTGGCCACGGAGTCGATTTTGGTTGAGTACGGCGCGTTTCACCTGTTCGCTGTAGGTCATCAGTGGTGTGTGTACCCGCTGTGGCTTCTGCTCGGCTTGATTCCACTCGTTTGGCGATGTTGCGGGAGAGTCCGACATACGCGTATTCCCCGCCAAACTAACCCGGAATCGTTCCTATGATCACCTACACTCCAGCCATTTTCCAATAGGGCGACCACTGGAGCCAGCGGTGTTCATGGGCTTCAAGGTCAAGGGAAGGCATGGGACGTTCAGGGCAAAATCCCTTGAAAGGTAAATGGAGTTGATGGATTGTCTGTCCTGTTTTTTTCTGTTTTTGTCTTGATATAGAGTGATTTAGTGGGGAATTCAACTTGACTTTGGTTATATTGCTTCGCCATGTTTCGCTTGATTGCTTGTGCAGTGTTGCTGCTCACGCCTTGGTGTTTTGCATCCGGGCAAGACGCGTCGGATTGTTCCGACCCCTTGGCGTGCAATTATTCAGCCGAAGCTACCGGTTCGAGTGACTGCGATTTTTGCAGTTGCGTCTTGGACACGTCGTCTTTTTTTACTCTTTCTGTCGAGGAGTACGCTGCTGACCTCATCGAAGGACAGACCACTTACCGTGTTTATTTGAATGCAACGGATCCAACCGATGTCATCAGTGCGGTGTTTGGTTCAAATAATGATCCACTTTCGGTCTCAACGACTACGGGCTTTTATAACGATACATTTGGTGGTGTTACGGCCTCGGACATCAATCCCTTCATGCTCGGCTTGGTACCTGAATTGGAGGCAGACAGTTGGGTGACCATAGGTGTCGAGGATAACAGTGAGGGGGACGCAGTGTCCACGTTGGAAAGCCCCAATCAACCTTGGGTCGGTAGTTTTGCAGCAGGATCAGCATTAGATGGTCAAGACTTTGCCATCGATGACATCGCTGGTGGTGGATGGTATGTGCTCGGCACATCGCCCAACGGTATTGCAGGCGATGACCAGCGCGTATTGCTCATGCAGGTCACCACGGCAGGTGAGTTAGAAGGCGTGCTTAATGTTCAAATCTTTCCGCTCGGTGAGGGTGACGTGCGAAACACGTATGCATTCAGCGGTGAAGGGGTGTATTTCGACAATTCGCTTCCGGCGTGCGGTTGTACCGATTCCACCGCATGCAATTACGACGCTGCCGCTGCTTCGGACGATGGCTCTTGTGCTTATCCCGAGCCCGGATACGCATGTGACGGCACATGCCTCAATGATGAGAACAACAATGGCGTCTGTGATGAGTTGGAAGTGCTTGGCTGTGCCTATGTTGAAGCGTGCAATTACAACCCCTTCGCAACGGGTGATGACGGGTCTTGCGTATTTCCTGATGCCGGATATGATTGTGATGAGGACTGTCTTTATGATGTGGACAGTGACGGCGTGTGCGACCAGGACGAGGTCACGGGCTGTCAGGACCCTGCGGCATGCAACTACAACGCCGAGGCGACAGATGCTGGTTATTGCGATTATGCGCAGATCAACTACGATTGCGCCGGGGCATGCTTAAATGATACCGATGCCGATGGCATCTGCGATGAATTGGAAGTGGCTGGGTGCACGGACGTGAACGCATGCAATTACGC
>CALKYI010000185.1 GCA_938003665.1 uncultured Flavobacteriales bacterium | reverse complement strand
AGGGTCATTGCCTCGCCCGCAGCCGCCTTTCGAAATAACGGCGCAAGGTCACCTCACCGTCTGCTCGACGGAAAACTTTTCAACCCTGAAAATTGGAATGTCCCGGTGGAATTAGCGCTTGCGCTTTTTGCCGCGGTGGCGGTCGAGCGCGTCACTCGTCTTGCGCTTGCTCTTCAAAATCTCCGCTGAGCTGACGAGTTCCGCATCTTCTGGCAACGTCAAGGCGCCTTCGCTCATCTCTTTGATTTGCTCTTGGATGAGTGCGTTTTCGACGGTGTTCTTGTTCCACGTCAAGAAATGACGCTTCATCAAATTACCGATGGTGAGGACCAAAGCGGCTTTCTCCTCTCCCTCCTCGTAGGACTTGGCCTTTTCAATGAGGTCACGCGTCAATTGTCCGTAGTGCCCCAAGCGTGACATCGCACCTGGGTAATTCAATCGACCAGGTGCCTCTGAGCGGCTCTCGGGCGTTGGGCGTTCCACCGGGCAGTCGACGTCCAAGTCGTACCCCGCCATGAGGAACAACTGGCCCCACAATTTTTTCTGCACCTCATCCGCGTCTCCTTCTTGAGCGACGACCGAACCCATCACGCTGACGATGGCGGCGGCGCATTTGTTACGCTCCTCCTTGTCGGCGATGGACTTCAAGTGATCGACCATCTCCTGGATGGTGCGGCCGTATTCCGGGATGACCAAATCCCGGCGGGTGCTGTTGTAGGTCATTTCAACTACCATGTGGTAAAGGTATGGAAACCCCCGCAGTTAGCAGGCAAGCAGGCTTTCCGATTGTACAAACGACCGGGCTTCCGTTTGTATCCGCATCCAAAACGGCTCAAACGAGGCTTCGAGGTCATCGAATCCAGCTGCATCCGCCGCTTCGAACAGCCGGTGCAACGGACCGGTGGTCTGAAGGCGTTGCTCGAGCCGAGCATCCATCGAGCGGCACACACTGAGCATGCCCTCTCGCGAGCCGTACTCCACGAGCCAGCCGTGCGCAACCATGGCGTGGAGGAACCGTTGGCTGCGGGCAGGCATTTCAACCGTGCGGTTGAGCAAGTCGCTCTGCGCTGCCTCCGCAAACGCCGGGAGGGCTATTTCAGGGTGGAGTTGGGCAAAATTCTTCGCCAAGAAGTGGTCGTACAGCAAGTCCACACCGACGCCGGAAAACCGGCCGAGTATGGGCCGAATCGCTGCACGGGCCTCACGGGCCTCGGGAGCCGTGTCGGCGTACGAATCGATCCAACGGTGCAACACAATGCCATTGGCAATGGGCGCGGCATACGTCTTGAAAGGGTCGCCTTTGACGGCGTCGCCCATGAAGTTGCCCAGGCGCAAATCCGAATCCCCTCCACTCAAAACCAAGTGCGCCAAGTAGTTCATTCGGCAAACTTCGAAAATTCGCAGCGAACCCAAAGATTTTTGACGAATGCTTTGGGGCAAAGGAATGTCTTGCGTAATTTTGCCGTCCGCTTCGTTTCAAAGGAAACAGCGCACAAGCGAGAATAGCTCAGTTGGTAGAGCACAACCTTGCCAAGGTTGGGGTCGCGAGTTCGAGTCTCGTTTCTCGCTCAACGAAAAGCCTTCCACTACGGGAGGCTTTTTCATTCACAGCAATCGATTCACCATGCACGCAAAAATCACCACCGACCGCGGCACCATGACCGTGGAATTCTTTGAAAAGGACGCACCAAACACGGTCGCCAACTTCGTCAAACTCGCGAAAGACGGTTTCTATGACGGCCTGAAGTTTCACCGCGTCATCCCCGGATTCGTGGCACAGGGCGGCTGCCCCCACGGCATCGGTAACGGCGGTCCTGGCTACACCATCGATTGCGAATTGGACGGTGACAACCAGCACCACGATTTGGGCGTGTTGTCCATGGCGCACGCCGGACGCAACACCGGTGGATCGCAGTTCTTCATCGTGCACAGCCGCGAGGCGACGGCGCATTTGGATCGCAACCACACGTGCTTCGGCAAGGTGACCGAAGGGCTGGACATCGTCACGCAAA
>CALKYI010000184.1 GCA_938003665.1 uncultured Flavobacteriales bacterium | reverse complement strand
TCTCGAACGTCACCGTTTCGAAGAATTGCTGCTCAGAACATGGGATGCACGAGCCATACGTATCGTCATTGGTTGAGCCTGCCGTGGTCAAACGGTTGGCATACGTCGCAAAGTCAGTCACAGGCGCGCAAGAGGCTCCGTTCTGCATGTCGTCGATCAAATCTTCTTGTCCAGCCCAGTTGTCGACCATGTATTTGTACTCTACATCGCCTGCAGGCAGGTCCAAGGTCACAGTGTAAATGCCATCGGCATCTGCATCGCTCAGGTCGTTCCACCCATCAGAACCGCACCAGCCGCAGAATGGACCGGTGATGTGAACCGTGCTAAACGTGAATTCCACGCATGACATATCGACGTTAAACACCGTCGAATAAAGACAAGAGCCGTCGTCATCTGTCGCTGAAGCGTTGTAGTCCGCGGCGTCTGCGTCTGTGCAGCCCGCTGTTTCAAATTCATCGCAAATGCCGTCTCCGTCCGCGTCATTAACGCAGTCGCCCGCACAATCGTAACCAGCTTCCGGCAACGTACCCTCGCAATCGCAAGCGCCTTCAGCGATGCCGTCGCCGCCGCACTCACCGCATTCGTCGATGGTGTTGCCTGCGCAATCGCACGCGCCTTCTGCAATGCCGTCGCCTCCACATACACCGCACTCATCGAGTACCGCGCAAGAGCCGTCGTCATCGGTTGCTGCTTCGTTGTAGTTGCATGCCTCCGAATCGGTGCAGCCTGCTACTTCGAACGGATCGCACACGCCATCGCCATCGGCATCTGCCAGGCAATCACCTGCACAATCGTATCCCTCAGCGGCTTGCGTGCCTTCACAATCGCAATCGCCTTCCGGGATATCGGCACAACCGCACTCGTAAATCTCACCTGGGCCATTGCAAACGCCACATGCGTCCAAGGCACCCACACAATCGTCTACATCATCACAAATGCCATCCGCGTCAGCATCTGCCTCGCATGCGCCTCCGCACACGCCCAATGCATCTATGTATTCACAAGAACCGTCATCCGCTGTTGCCGCCGAATCGTAGTTGCACGCTGCTTCATCCGTGCAACCCAATACGTCGGGCAAGTTGTCCGCGGTATCGTGGGTAGCGCCCAACTCGTTGTGGGACACCCCCGCAGCATCGCGCCATTGGATGTTCCAATCGCACATTACATGTCCGGGATTTCCTTCGGAATCGTCCGCGGCGGTAAACTGCCCCAAGAGCACCATACCATTCTCGCCCGCGTACGCGAGGGGGTTCGAGCTCGGCGTGACATACCAGCTTCCGCCTACTGCACCCTCACCGAGGATGAAGCCGTTTCCGAGATTGAATTCGGAGAAGGCAGCGGACATCCCGATAGACGAGATCGTCGGATCGTCACTGGTCTCTGAACCGATGGTGAACCAGCTGTCATACGCCAGGTCGGGCAGCATGGTCAGGAAGAAAGCATTGATGCTAGATCCCAAGTTGCCGCCACCACCGTTTTGGTAGAATGACGTGGTTACACCCAATTCGAGGGTAACGGGGTTGTCCTCAGCAGCACCTACAGAGTAAACAGCAACGCACTCATCGGTAGCAGAGCCGAACTCCGCATAGACGCGGTAAGTGGTGCCGTGTTCAGAGGTGGCATGGACCTCGCTTTCCAATCCCAAGAACTGGGAAAACCCCGTTGCTGTCAGCAACAAGGTGGAAAGTGAAAGCAGCGAAACGCGCTTCCAAGCAGTTGTGATTGTTAAGTAATTCATCGCGGATATAATCCAATTCCTACTTAAATATACAAAATTTATCAACCTGAAACCACAATTCGTCGAATTATTTACGGTCTTAGGAGATTGATTCTGAACCATTTTTTCGGTTTTGGGGGTTGAATACTGCCTCCGCATACGCGGGCTGGCGCGGAGAAGTTGCGTTTCGGGCAGATAAAATTGAACTCCTCTCCTTTTCACTAGTTTAGTACTTGATTATCACCTCTTATGCCGCTCGAAACCCTGCTCAATTCGATGATAAACCGATGCGTTTACGTGCTGGCAACCATCACTTTGGCGGCTCTGCCGCTTACTGGAATCGCACAAGCCCCATCCGGCTGTGCATCGTGGTATGACCCCACGCCCCTATTCCAAGTCCATCAGCAAGACGTCCCCTGCTTGCCCACCCACAAAGCAGAATCCAGCGTCGTGTTTGATGCAGATCAGGCGGTCTGGAGCGCTTTGGAAGCCGAGCGCCCTGCCTATTGGGAAGTGCCCTTAACCTTCCCTGGTGGTGCCCACACGACGGTTATCCTCCACGAATTCAAAGCGTACCGGCCGGACTTGGAAATCGGGCACATGACCGCAGATGGTGTCCGCACCGAGCGTTACACCCCGCGTTTGCTGAGCTACCGAATTGCCAATGACGACATCCACGGTTCGCTCGTTTTCCTCGATGGCCAAGTCGCTGGAGCCATTCGGTACCAGGGCGTGCAGTACGAATTGGGCGGACTCGAATGCGACGGGCGCGAAACCGGATTGTTCGTCTTGTATGCCACAGCAGATGCGCTGTTCACGCCGGCGTTCGAATGCGGACTGGAAACCCTGGCCGAGCAAGTGCACGCACCCCAACCGATGGGCCTGCCCAGCCCGCTGCCCAGCAATCCCGTTACGGAGTGCGTTGAAATTGCGCTTGACATCGATTACTTCACCTACAACCAATTTGGCGCTGACTGCAACGCTTCCGTCGAGTGGGCCCTCGCCCTGCTCACCGGGGTGAGTGAAATATACCAGACTGAACTCAACGACTTGATCTACCTCGCAGCTTCGTACATCAACGTCTGGGAAACCACCGATCCGTACGCGGCCTTCACCGGCAACGCCGGCGCCATGCTTGATGCATTTCGGCTCGAATGGCTCGAAAACCCGGATCTCGCTAGCCGTCCGCGCGACATTGTGCACTTGTTGACCCGACGATCGGATACCGGAACAGGCGGCATCGCCTACCTCGGCGTCAACTGCAATGCTTCGTACGCCGCCGGATTCAGCTCCTACCTGAGCCCGTCCATGGTGTACAACCTGAACAACTACAGCTGGAACCTCAATGTCGTGGCCCACGAATTCGGGCACAACTTCGGCTCCAACCACACCCACTGGTGCGGGTGGCCAGGTGGACCCATCGATGATTGTTATGCGGCGGAGGGCAGCTGCACCAACACCCCCGCGCCACAAGTCGGCACCATCATGAGCTATTGCCACGCCGTGGCAGGAGGTTCGGTCAACCTGGAATTCCACCCGACGGTCGAAAACTCTGCCTTGATTCCCATGATCAATGGCCAAGGCACGTGCTACACAACCTGTGACGAATTCTCAACGAGTTGCGCTTACTACGGCTGCACGTTTGAGTGGGCCTGTAACTACGACCCGGAAGCGGTATTGAATGACGGCTCGTGTGCTACGGAGGACATCTGCGGGGAATGCGGGGGCGACGGTTCCAGCTGCTACGGTTGCACCGACCCTGTGGCCTGCAATTACGATGAATTCAACCTTGTGGACGACGGCAGCTGCTTCTATTCACCGAACGGAGGGGCCTGCAATTGCGAAGCCGTGATGTCGTTGGCGGACACCTTGGGGCCCGGCGAGACGGTGTCAATGGCGGTGAGCGGCTTCGGCTACGTAGCGGCTGTGACAGTCTTCTTGGACTTCGAAAACGTCAATGGCGATGGCTCCAAAGCCAGCGACCTCACCGTCATCATTGAGGCACCGGACGGGGAATGCCGCCAAATCGGTGGGTTCGATGTCGATTTTGGCTGCACGAGTTCCGGATTTTGGCCCGGTGCATGGGACACCAGCGCGTCTGGGTCCTACACCGGCGCCGCAACCATTGGCAGTGCACCGGAAGGCAATGGCACCTGGTTCATTCGCATTGGCAATGGCTGGAGCGGATCGGAAGGCGCCTATTTCTCTGCTGACATCAGCATTTTCGACTTGTGCCTCGACGTGGATCCTCCGGGATGCACCGATCCGGCCGGATGCAACTACAACCCGGCCGCGACGGTCGATGACGGCACGTGCGATTTCGAGTCGTGTTACGGATGCACGGATGTGGCCGCATGCAATTTTGACCTGAGCGTCAGCATCGACGATGGCAGCTGTGAATTTGAGTCGTGCGCCGGTTGCACCGACCTGGAGGCGTGCAATTACGATCCGGCGGCGACCATTGAAGATGGCTCCTGCCTGGAAGACTGCCCCTGTCCCGGCGATTTGGACGACGACGGCATGATCGCCGTGACGGATATTTTGCTGTTTCTGTCCGATTACGGGTGCATCACGGCACCGTGCATCGGAGATGTGGACGGCGATGAACTCACCACGGTCAGCGACTTGTTGTTGTTGCTCAGCGAATTCTCTGAATCATGCACACCTTGATTTCGAACACGGCCTTACTCCTCGCCCTAAGCTTGTACGCTTGCGGCGAATCGACACCCGCGCACGGTGAGAAGCGACGCACACAAGTGGCCGCTGCAGCACCTCAACCGATTGAGCCCTTTCGCGTCGAAAATTGGTACGGCACATGGACTGGCGTGCGCCCGGAATACCCCTTGCTCAACGCCAACGGTGAAGTCATCGTCGTGCGCGGCAAAGAAGCCAAGGTGGGCAGCAGCACGTTCACCTTCACCATCGGTGCGATGGGCACTGCCGAACTCGTGCAAAGCCACGATGACGGGCGGGTAGCAGCCTTTGCAGGCACCTGGAAAGGGCGTATGGAACCTGGGACGAATGTGTTGACCGCCATTGTGTGTGACTTGACCGCCAATTCCACCGGTGCGTACCGTCAATTCGCCCTGATGGCGGACGACAAACGCCAGGCCGTTATGTGCCACGGCACATCCGCAGAGCCGCCGTTCAAAGTCCAGTTTGCGGCGCCCTAATCGGTGTTTTTCCTTCGTATAATTTCGACAAAAAGTCAATTTTTAAATACGAAGATTTTATAGTATCTTCAAGAAGAACACGAACGATCTACTTGATGAAACATGCCGCGCTTCTGCTGGCCTGCTGCGTTGTCAGCGGGCTTGCAATCGGTCAGGTTACGGGCATTCACGCCGAAGTGATTGCCAACCATGACACCACGGGAATTCCCGGATTGGAAGGGATGAAAACGTACCACGTGTACGCGCAAATGACCCAAGCTACGGACGAATTGTCCGCAGTTTTTGGCGATCAGGCGACTCCCCTTCACGTAAACAGCACCGAAGGCTTTTACCAAAGCGCACTCGGGGCCGACTTTGCCTGGTCCCTAAACGCCGCGGTGCTGCCGTTTTTCCCGGAAGCCAACTACGACTCGTGGTTCACCATTGGCGTAACGGACAACTCCATGGGCTCGCTTGCGGGCGCCATCGGTCTTGACATGGCCCTTGCCTCCTTCAACAGCGGTGGCAATTTCGTAGTAGATGATCCCATTGGGGGGTCGGTGTTTACGTTGCTCGGCGATGCCAATGCCGTGGCCGGACCCGATGAGCGCGTGTTGATCGCCCAGCTGACCACCGCCGGTGAAATCTCGGGCAGCGTCAACGTTCAGATGTTTGTTGAAGGCCTGCAGAGCCAGAGCATGCAAGTGCTGGCCATGCCCATCGAATTGCCCCAAGGCTGTGGTGATGCGGAAGCCTGTAACTACGATCCGGCCTTCGGTCCCGAGGACACGGCCGAGTGCCTCTACCCCGATGCGTGTGAGGATTGCGCAGGCAATTGCATCGACGCGAATGACAACGGCACGTGCGACTGCGACGAATTTCCGGGGTGCACCAACCCCATGGCCGACAATTATGACAGCGGTGCGTCTTCAGACGACGGCAGCTGCATCATCGGTGGTTGCATGTACATGAGTGCGGCCAACTACAACCCCGAGGCAACGTACGACGACCTCTCCTGCGTCTTCGCTGGTTGCACCAACGCCATGGCCTTGAACTTCGAACCGGCTGCCGTCCTCGAAGACGGCAGCTGCTTGTACCTCGGCTGCATGGA
>CALKYI010000183.1 GCA_938003665.1 uncultured Flavobacteriales bacterium | reverse complement strand
TCCGTAGATGCCGTCGTGAACGATGGAGCCTTCGTGCGCGACCACCACACGGCATCCCGGCATGGCCCCTCCATCGATGGCGTCGATGACGATGCTGTCAATCGCGGCAGTCGTCGAGATGGGGGAGGCAGAAAACCCCAACCGCATCCGTCCCATCCAGGGCAACCCATGGCCCAATGGAAAATGCTCCGTGGCAACCGGGAGGTGACCGCCTGCGGGCCCGGCACCGGTCAGGGCGTTTGCCACCGCCTCCACGGTGCGGCTGTCGTCCTGGTAGGCGACGAGGACGGCGTCGCTCAAGGCGATGGCCGCGGGCAAGCGATTGAGTAGGTATGGGCTGCCGTAGATGACCAATGCAAATGGCACGTTGCGCTTGTGTGCCTGCGCAGCGCACTTGGCGATCTTGTCGATGGCTGCGTCTGTCACCCCGTGCCCTTTGGCCGCCCGGTGCGACGTGCCGCCGATGTGCAGCACCACCCAGTCGGGCTCGCTGCTCAACGCCTCGTCCAGTTGGCTCATGCCTGCGGTTTCAAACGCCTCTTTGGTCAAGGCGGCTCCGTTGACTTCAGCGTTGGAGCCCAAGATGGATTGGATGAGCCGGCCGCTGGTTTCCATCTCACCCGGGTCGAATCCCACAAATACCTGCTCCACGCGCCGCACATGTGCGCCGAAAGGAAGTCCGGGCTCGTCATTCTTGACGGCCGTCAGTGCCTTGCTGATCACTTGGCGGTGCAGTGCTTCGGCTGCATCGCTGTCCCAATGGCCTTTCGGCGCTTGGGCGGCTTGTGTCCAGGATTTGGCGGCCAATACCCGGCGGCATTTTTCCGCGATGAGCACGGAATCCAATCGTCCGGCGCGGACTTGTCCCTCAATCTCATCCAGCGTTGCAGCGGGTTCACCCGGGAAAAGCAATACGTCGTTTCCAGCGAGCAGTGCGTCCGTGTGCGGCGTTGAAGTCTGGGTAAAGGACGTGAAGCCCTTCATGGTCATGGCGTCGGTGAACACCAAGCCCTTGAAGCTAAGTTCGTCCCGCAAAATGCCTTGTACGATGGAGCGGCTCAGGGTGGAGGGTTGGTTGGGTGTGGAGTCGAGCGATGGGATGTAAAGGTGCGCGGCCATCATAGCGCCCGCACCTTCTTCAATCAACGTTCGGAATGGAGCGAGCTCGATGGAATCCAGCCGACTTCGGTCGTGTCGAATGATGGGCAAGGCATAATGCGAGTCGGCGTCCGTGTCGCCGTGGCCGGGGAAGTGCTTGGCCGTGGCGAGCACTCCGACGTCTTGAAGGCCTTTCGAGTAGGCGCTCCCCAAGACCCCAGCCAATTCGGTGCTGCTTCCAAATGACCGGCTGCCGATGACGGGATTGGCCGGGTTGCTGTTGACATCAACCACAGGGGCGAAGTTGACGTGCATGCCCATGGCCTTTAGCGATTGTCCGACCTCGCGACCAAAGGCGCGGGTGAGGGCTGTGTCATTGGCGGCGCCGAAGGTCAAAGCGCGTGGCCATGAACGTGTCGAATCGATGCGCATGCCCAAGCCCCATTCGGCATCGGTAGAGACCAGTAGTGGAATCTGAGCGCGGTCTTGCAATCGACGCAATCGCTCTGCGTAGGGCGCGGGTGCACCTTGCATGGCGATAACGCCGCCCAATTGATGGGTTTCGACCCAGCGCTCCATCTCGTCCCAACGCTCACGCGTGGCATGGGCGTAAATGGGCGGCATGAGCAATTGAGCGATTTGCTCACGCAAGGTCAGTGAAGCCAATACTGAGTCGGCATAGGCCGTGTGCGTCTCGGTGAGAAAATCAGGCAGCTTCGCTTGTCCGAATGAGGGCGTGGAAAATTGGAAGAAGGTGCTGGCTAGCGCAGCGGCCACGGGTTTCCATCTCATTCGCCCGCCATCGCTTTGCGCGCATGCACCAACAAGAACTGGAACTGTTCCTCGTGGGTCAAATGGCTGTTATCGAGAACAATGGCATCGTCGGCTTGGCGAAGGGGACTGACCGCCCGGCTGGAATCGATGCGGTCGCGTTCGACGAGGTTGTTGAGCACGTCGTCAAACTTCACCTCGGGATTTGTTTCCTTCAATTGGTCAACGCGTCGGGCCGCACGCACCTGAGGGTCAGCCGTGATGAAAAACTTCAACTCTGCATCGGGCATGACGACGGTGCCGATGTCCCGGCCGTCCATGATGACGCCTCCTGATTCGGCCATGCGTTGTTGCAATTCAACCAATTTGTGGCGAATGCGAGGAATGGCTGCCACCAAGCTCACCTTCTTGGCCACTTCCATCGAGCGGATTTCCTCCTCGACGTTGGAGCCACCCAAGTGTACCTCGGGTTGTTCCGTCTTCGGATTGTACTTGAACCCAATGTACATGCGGTCCACGGCGTGGTCGATTTTCTTGGAATCAATCTCATTGCCTTCCACCAACCGTTCCTTGAGGCAAAATAGGGTCGCAGCGCGGTACATCGCACCGGTGTCGACGTAGACAAAATTCAACTCTTTGGCCAATGCTTTGGCCATCGTGCTCTTGCCAGCTGAAGAATGGCCGTCGATTGCAATGTTGATTTTTCGCTGTTCCATCGGGGATGCAATTTAACGCATGTCAACCGATTATGAACGGGCAAATTGCCGCGGATTGAATCGGATTCCGATGTGGGTGGAAGCACCGGCAAAATGGTACCTCGATCGTCCGATTCGGATGTCGAACTTTCCGAATTCAAACTGGGTGCCGAAAGAAAGTCCGTTGCCGCTGAGGCGGTCTGTTGCCATCAGCTCTGTGCGGCGTCGGTAATCAAAGCCGAACCAGATTTCCATGGCCTCTCCGGCTGACAATGCGGTGCCGATGGTGATGTGGCGCATGAGCTGGTCGCCGAATTTGAAGGTGGAATTCGCGACGACTTCCTGTGTAATGGGATCGATGGTGTCATCGTACGTACCCGGAGGGGCGAGGTCCCAGGTTTGCAAATGCTGGGCTTTCAAGAAGACACGAAACGGAGCGTTGTTGAAGCCCTTGGTGAGTGCGAGCTGCACATTGTAGGGAAGGGCACCGGTTGGTTGGGATCCTTTG
>CALKYI010000182.1 GCA_938003665.1 uncultured Flavobacteriales bacterium | reverse complement strand
AAAATGCCTACACCTCTGCACGGTTGAAGTCATTGGATTTACAGGAGTTTCAGTACGGTCGCATCGACGTCCGTGCCATCTTACCGAAGGGACAGGGCATTTGGCCAGCGATCTGGATGCTCGGAGCCAACTATCCGGACGTCGGATGGCCCGCTTGCGGCGAAATCGACATCATGGAACTGCTTGGGCATCTGCCCGGAACCATCCATGGCACGGCTCACTGGGGAATGGATTGGCCCAACTGGACGCATCAAGGATTGTCCACGAGCATTTATCCGGAGAATTTCGACGAGGAGTTCCACGTGTTCTCCATCGATTGGTCCGAGGACAACATCGATTTCATTCTGGACGATGAAGTGTTCTTCAACATCAACCCCAACATGATGAACGGCCAACCGTATCCTTTCAACGATCCGTTCTTCTTTATCCTGAACGTTGCTGTAGGCGGGAATTGGCCGGGCAACCCGGACGCATCCACTGTATTCCCGGTCTTCATGGCCGTGGACTACGTGCGCGTTTATCAGTAACGCGAAAGATGCACAACGAAAAAGGGGAGCCGCCGGGCTCCCCTTTTTATTTGCTCGATGACTGAGGTGTTCAGTCAATCAGGGCATTCAGCGTTGCTGACGGCCGCATGATGGCCGCAGCCTTCTTGTCGTCCATGCGGTAGTAGCCGCCGGTGTCAGCTGCATCGCCTTGCACCGAGATGAGCTCATCAACGATGGTGGATTCAGCTGATCGCATCGAGGCAGCCAAGCCAGCAAAGGCGTCGCGCAGTGCGGGGCTTTCTTGTTGTGCCGCCAGTGCTTCGGCCCAGAAGAGTGCGAGGTAGAAATGTGAACCGCGGTTGTCAATGCCTCCCAAGCGCCGCGTTGGGCTCTTGTCTTCGTTGAGGAATCGACCGGTCGCGTCGTCCAGGCAGCGGCCGAGCACGCGGGCTTCTTCATTGCCTGTCTGGTCCGCATAGTGATCTAGGGATACGGCCAAAGCGAGGAATTCGCCCAGGCTGTCCCAGCGGAGGTAGTTCTTTTCTTGGAGTTGCTGCACGTGCTTAGGTGCAGATCCGCCCGCTCCTGTTTCGAACAGGCCACCGCCATTCATCAATGGTACAATGGACAACATTTTCGCGGAGGTGCCCACTTCCAAAATGGGGAAGAGGTCGGTCAAGTAATCCCTGAGGACATTGCCCGTTACGGAGATGGTGTCTTGGCCTTGGACGATGCGTTCCAATGAGTACGTCGTGGCTGCAACCGGCGCCAAGATTTCGATGGTGAGTCCATCGGTGTCGTGGTTCGGGAGGTAGGCTTGGACCTTTTTGATGAGTTCTGCATCGTGGGCGCGGTTTTCATCGAGCCAGAACACAGCTGGGTTGCCGGTGACACGGGCCCGCTTCACGCCGAGCTTTACCCAAGCTTGGATCGGGGCGTCTTTTACTTGGCACATGCGGAAGATATCGCCCGCCTTACCCGATTGTTCAATCAACGCCAAGCCGGATGTGGTTTCTACCACGATTGTACCGTCACCGGGGAATTCAAACGTTTTATCGTGCGAGCCGTACTCTTCGGCTTTTTGCGCCATCAATCCGATGTTGGATACACTGCCCATGGTCTTCGGGTCCAGGGCTCCATTAGCCTTGCAGAAGTCGATTGTGGCTTGGTAAACACCGGCATAGGATCGATCTGGAATGACGGCCTTCGTGTCGCGTGTTTGACCTGCTTTGTCCCACATCTGACCCGAGTTGCGAATCATCGCAGGCATGGAGGCATCGATGATGACGTCCGACGGCACGTGCAAGTTGGTGATGCCGCGGTCGGAATCCACCATGGCCAAGTCCGGTCCGGCAGCAAACGCGGCGTTAATGGCTTCATTCAGCTTGGCCTGCGTCTCCGCGGGAAGGCTGTCCATTTTTTTCACCACATCGCCCCAACCGTTGCGGGAGTCGACACCCGCCGCTTCGAGTTCAGCCTTGAACCCTTCGAATACTGGAGCGAAGAACGCTTCGACAAATACGCCAAAAAGAATCGGGTCAGAGACCTTCATCATGGTCGCCTTGAGGTGCAGCGAGAAGAGAACGTTACCAGCTTTCGCATCGGCCATCTGAGCACGCGCAAACGCCTTCAACCGTTCCACGTCCATGACGGCGGCGTCGATGATCTCGCCCGACTGAAGCGGGAAAGCCCCCTTCATCTCCTGGGTGGTACCGTCGGCTCCTTTGAATACGATGCGCACATCGGTGGCTTCGGCTACGGTGTGGCTCTTTTCGGAGCCGTAGAAGTCCCCTCCTTCCATGTGCGCAACGTGGCTCTTCGAGTCGGAAGACCACGCGCCCATACTGTGGGGGTGCTTTTGGGCGTACGCTTTAACCGCCTTAGGTGCGCGGCGATCGCTGTTGCCCTCTCGCAAGACGGGGTTTACCGCTGAACCTTTGACTCCGTCGTAGCGTCGCTTCGCATCGCGTTCGTCGTCGCTTGTGGGTTCTTCGGGATAGTCAGGAAGGGCATAGCCTGCGGCTTGCAATTCGGCGATGGCTGCTTTCAACTGCGGTATGGACGCGCTGATGTTGGGCAGCTTGATGATGTTCGCTTCGGGTCGTTTGGCCAATTCGCCCAATTCGGCGAGGGCATCGTTCACGCGCTGAGCCTCCGGAAGGCGGTCATTGAATGCGGCGAGGATGCGGCCGGCCAAGCTGATGTCGCGTGTTTCCAATTGGACATTTGCGCGCTTGGCGAACGAGGTGACAATGGGCAGAAACGAGTACGTCGCCAGTGCGGGTGCCTCGTCTGTTTTCGTGTAAATGATTTTTGCCATGGGTTAGTCAAATCAAATGCGATTTGGACCCCCAAACCGCAATTTTCAAAGCGGTTGCAAAGGTCGTACATAAAACGGCATAAACCAACGCTTCAAGGGCGCTCATACGTCAGGTAGGCCGCGACGTTCCAAAAGTTCATTTCGGATTCGGTGAACGGTTGTGCGGTCGGTACATCGATGATCAATTCATGCACTCCGGCGTCGAGGTTCCCCAAGGACACGCGCACTGGTGGCACGTCGCTCCCCGGGCACCATCCCGAACGCGAATAATCACTCGAGGCAATGCGTTCATCGAGGCTATCTCCCTTCCAGTAGGTACGTTCCATCCAAACCCCAGATGTGGGGTTGAACCGCCGAAAGCTCGCACAATCGTCCCGCCAAGGCGTGAACGACAGGCACGTATCACCATCCCACGTCACATGGTGTTCGCAACGCACAAACTCATCGCCGGTTCCGTGTCCTCCGTGTCCGGTGGCCGTGTAGTTCAGGATCGCATTGGTCGCTGGTTCATCCAGGTCCACTGTGATGGCCAATGGCCCTTCAGCAAATCCGTCGTAGGCGGTTTGTTCGCTCCCGAATTTTGAGGTATTCAAGAGTGGGAGGGTGGCCAATGCCTTACCCGCGATCACCGTTGCGGGATTGGGTTCAAAATCCAATTGAACATCCAACGTATACCCCTCGCTCGTCCATGTGTCGATGTACACTCCAAGCGTTGCAGAATCGCCAAGCGCCTCCCACAGATGGCTAACGTCAGCTTCCCAGTGCACGGAGTCTTCCCATTTCGGGATGTACACGGGTTTGTATTCGTCCAACCGCTCGGTTGTGCTGAAATGGCCCACGCCAAACGGGGTGATGAAGCGCAACAGCTCAACGGTGGGTTGGAAACGAGAGCCCGCCTCGTTGAGGGCAATGCCCGGATAGTTCGTTTGCGCCAAGGTGTCCTTGGTGAATCCCACATCCAGCAAATTGGGCGCTGCATCGGGAAGCAGAACCAGCGAACCTGATTTGTCCCACGGATCACCTGCGGATCGCAGCGTCACGTGGGCGGTGATGGTGGGCCGAACATGAAATGTGGGTATACCCACTGTGCGCGTCAGAAACCGTCCGTTGTCCCAGCGGCGCCAGCCATCGTCCGCACGGAGGGAGTCCCAATTGGTGGATGGCGCAAAAAAGATGTGTGTACTGTCCATGCACTGCACCGTTGCACGTTGCTCGTTGACAACCGGCGTTTGGCACGAGACCAAGGCAAAAAGCGCGAGACCAAACGACCAGGTAAAGAACTTCTTCATCTCTATTGTAGTTTTATCGGTGTCCGATTCACACGAAACGAAACCTGCTCTCAAAGATGAAAAAATTCTACTCGTCTCTTCGCGCAACGGCCATTGCTGCTTTCTGCGCCTGGTTGCTGACGCCCATTGCCTCCTTCGCTCAAGTTGACGAATGCGACGGCACGCGTTACCGCTACACGTCCGCATTCGAAAATTTCAACGTCTCCTACGACGTCGAATACGGCAATGCGATCAATGCAACCGGATTGTCTCAATCGCTGGTCGTGGACATCTATGAGCCGGAGGGAGATGCGAATACCATGCGTCCGTTGATCATCATGGCGCACGGCGGGTTTTTCATTGGAGGCGAGAACGACAACCCCGATGTGTTGGCGCTCTGCCAAGATTTAACCAAAATGGGGTATGTCGTGGGGTCCATCACCTACCGCTTGGGCATCGATAATTTCCTCGACGTGTCCAATGCTTTGGTGCGTTCCGTGTGGCGAGGCTACCACGATGGAAAAGCAGCTGTGCGTTACTTCCGGAAGACCGCCGCAGAGGATGGTAACCCCTGGGGCATCGACCCCGATCGCATTTATTTCGCTGGGGTATCCGCTGGTGGGTTCATTGGCTTGCATCTTGCCTATGTTGACGACGAATCCGAAATCCCCGAGCAGGTGGACCAAGAAGCCGCTGGCATGGGCGGGGGATTGGAAGGTGAATCGGGCAATCCTGGTTACAGCAGCACCGTTTCAGGTGTCATCAACATTGCAGGTGCGCTGAAAACGGCCGATTACTTGTCCGAGGGCGACGAGCCCTTGATCTCAGTGCACGGAACGGAGGACGGAACCGTGCCGTTCGGCACGGGAATGATTTCGCTCAGCGGAATCCCAGTAACAGAAGTTGACGGTAGTTCTGTTATCCATGCGGTCGCCGATGAGCTCGGCATTGAGAACTGCTTCACGGTGCTCGAAGGTGCCGATCACGTGGCCCACGTAGGAGACGCTGATGCGTATTACCAAACCTTGGGTACGGTGTCAGGTGCGCTGTCAAGTTGGCTGTGCGAGTCGTACGAGCCGCTTTGTGGGGCCTACGATTACGGCGCTGTTGGTGTGGCCGAGTGGCTGCAAGCTGAACACGGACAATGGCGCGCGTTCCCTACTGCCGTGGAGGCAGGTGAGGCGCTGCAGATCCAGTGGTTGACTTCTCCTCGCGCGGCTTGGAATTACGAGGTTTACGACGCCAGTGGTCGGTTCATTCAATCAGCAACCGGCACGGGTGAATGGTTCGCCATTCCAACGGGGGGGTTAAGCGCAGGATTGCACTTCATTCGCATTCCCGGCACGACGGAATCCCACCGTTTCTGGGTGCAGTGATCACTGTCCTTTGATGACTTGAAGCGAACGGCTCCCGTTTGCTGTTTCCAGCACGACAACGTACTTGCCAGCAGGCCACGCGCCTGATTGCATCGCCAACGTAGAGGAGCTGGCCACTGCCTGTTGGTGCACGATCCGGCCGCTGAAGTCGACCACGCGCACGGATTGCACATCTTCCCCCAAGTTGAGGTTGAGGGTGCTCGTGAAGGGATTGGGGTACGCCCAACTCGCTGGTGCTTCAAAGCTTTCGACAGTATTTGGCTCTACCACTTCGGGCGCCGGGAGTAGGGAATCAAGCGGGAAGCTCAATAAGCTACGAGCAAAGGTGCCTGCGATGAGGCGGTTCGTGATGGTGTCCGCGTCAACGTCGTACACTGGAATGGTGGGCAAGGACCCCACGGGCTCCCAATTCGTTCCACGGTTCAACGTGGCGAACACGCCAGCGTCCGTTGCCACCACCCAAATGCTGTCGTTCAGCGCGTGGATCTGATTCACGGGATGTTCGGGCAGGTCGCCTTGGATGGGTTGCCATGCTCCGCCAATGGCCGCACGGAAGATGAAGGGGGAATAGATGGCATTGCGGTAGCCACTCACCGTGCAGAACATAGAGTCCGGGTGGTAGGGGTCAAATTCGATGTCCGTGACAAACTGCCCCGGCAGGCCTGTTTCCATTGGTTGCCAGGAATCGCCGTGGTCCTCAGAAATCCACACACGGCCATCGGTCGTTCCAGCGGCAATCACATCGGCACTGTAGTGGGAACCTGCAATGGCGCTCACACACCGATAGGACAAGCCAGGTTCGGTGGCGTACGTCAAGTCATCGCTGACGGGCTGCCATACGCTGACCGGGGCGTCTTCCATGCGGTAAAGCCGTTGCGAGCCGGTCCACATTTCATCGGGGTTGGACGGATGATAAATCAACGGTGCATCCCACCAGACCCGGTCCTCTTCCTCAATGCCATAGGTGAAGTCGTTCCAAAGGGGTTCTTCACCGGGACCGGTCAAGCTGAAGCGCCAATTGCCCCATTGGTATCCGGCATACCGGAGTGCGGGGTCGGTGGGGTGGTAGATAGAGGTGAAGCCATCGCCGCCGAGGTCGCGGGTCCACCCGCCCAAATCTTCGTAATTGCCCGTGGTCGTACCGTTGTCTTGTGCACCTGCCGTGTAGAATCCGGGGTTGTGTGGATTCCAGGTGGCGCGGTAAAACTGGGTGACGGGGATGTCTTCGAGGTCTTCCCACGTTGCGCCGTGGTCCTCCGTTTTGTACAGTCCGCCATCGGTAGCCAAAATGCATGTCTCCGATCCCAGCCACTGCAAGTCGTGTTTGTCGGCATGCACCTCGTACGTCCACCATTCTGGCCCCATCAGATTCCAATTTGTTCCGCCATTGACGGAATTCCAGAGGTTCACCCCAAGGATGGTGATGTCATCGGGATTGAAGGGGTTGATGCGCACCTTGGAGAAGTACCATCCGAATCCGCCCAAGGCGTTTTCGGGGATGTTGTCTTCCGGAATGACGGCGCTCCAGGTCTCTCCTCCATCGGTCGTGCGATACAGGTTGTCCAGCTGGCTGTTTTGTCCCACCACAAGGGCATAGACGCCTTGGGGCGAGTGGGCCAATCCGATGCGTCCACGCTCGCCTGTTCCCCAGGGGTTGGGCAGGACTTGCCAATTGACACCGTTGTCGTTGGATTTCCAAATGCGGCAGTGGGGACCCCAGACTTCGCTACCAGTCGAATTGCGCGTTCGCTGCCATGCTGCGGCGTAGATGGCTTCGGTTTCAGGGTCGTACAGCAAGTCCGTCACACCCGCCGAATCATTGGGGAGCAACACTTGGTCCCAATTCACACCAGCATCCACGCTGCGGAACAGGCCGCGGTAGGCGTTTGGCTGGGCCGGATTTCCCATGGCACCCGCGAAGAGCACTGGTCCTTCGCCTTCCTCACTGGGCACAAACAACAATTTGCTGATGACGCCCATGGAGTCGAGTCCCATGTTCTCCCACGATTCGCCGCCATCCAATGAGCGGTACACCCCATTTCCAATGCGCGGAAAACTGCTGATTTGCGGGTCTCCGGTGGCCAAGAACACGCGGTCTGGATTGCCGGGGTAAAAGGTGAGGTCGCCCATGGACATGGCTGGGAATTCCTCCGTGAGCGGTTGCCATTCCGAACTACCCGATCCTTTCCACAATCCGCCGGCACTGCTTCCGGCGTACAGAATGGTCGGATCCTCAGGATGTTGACGGATGAAATTAAAACGCCCGCCGATGTTCGTGGGGCCTTCCAAACGCCATTCGCCCTCGATGGTGCGCGCACCTGATCCGCCCGTGGTGTGCTCGAACTTCCAGCGATCCACTTCGTCCAAGAGATGTGCTGCATGCCATGCGTCCCACTCGGTGTCGGGTGTGGACCATTTCCAAGCTTCTGCCTCGTATGGCTTCATTTTTTTGAATGCATCTGAAGCCGATGCGTCATCGGAAGGAGCGGTGGAGCACTGGACGAAAAGCAAGGCGGTCAATGCGACCGCGCAAAGGGCAAAGAAGTTCAATCGTATCATCAGCGAATCAACAAGATGTGGCCTTGTAAAGTTTTGATAGAGTAGGTGTCGTCACGCAGCACAGCTTCATAATGATACACCCCATCCGGTGCGAAATGGTCACCGCCTTGGACATCGCCGACCCAATACGCCTCGGGGTCTTCGGAGGCGAAGACCAAATCACCCCAGCGGTCGTAAATGCGCAACTCAAAACGCGTCACAGCACCGCTCGTGTACATGCGCCAGGCATCGTTGTGGCCATCGTTGTCCGGGGTAAAGGCATTCGGGGCAAAAGCGTTCAATCCTTCCGTGAGATCAATCATCGCACAGGTGAGGGAGGAGCATCCCACGCTGTCCGTGGCTTCCATGCACAGCTGGAAGACATCCAATCCAATTTCCGGGATGGAGAAGGACTGGTACGCTCCTTCACCCATGGACAGATCGCCAATGTTCCAGACGTACGTGTTCGTCGTTATGGAATCTGAGGCCCAGGCCTCGATGTGGGTGTCGAAAATCGAAGCTTGAGCCGGTGTCAAACTGAATGCAGAGGAGGGCGGTGCACTCAAGCAAAGCAATTCCGCTGCCGTAGCCGTATTGGTGCAGCCGTTGTTGTCCAATACCGTATGGCTCATGAGGTAGCATCCAGGGTTTTCGATGACAAACGTGTTGTCATCGCACGCCATGGAAGCGCCCACGCCGTTGGCGTTGAAGGTCCATTGGCAGTCCACAATGCTCGGATTGGCGGGAGCGTTGCATGCCACTACGGCAGGGGCGCATCCCTCCGTTGGGCTGAAGGTGAACTCGGCTTCGGGCAGTCCGTGTACGGTGACAGTGGCATCGGTCGAGGTCCCGCACGCACCGGGAATCGTGTAGGAAATGGTGTGCACCCCAGCGCCTGCAGATTGCGGCGAAAATTGTCCAGCCGAGGAAATGCAGGTGGTGCAGGAGGCAGTCCAATTCCCGCCAGCTTCTTCAGGCACAGCGACGGCCGGATCGTGGTCAAGGCAATACTCGGGAATCAAGGCAAACGCGCTGCTCGTATTGGGGGTGACCGTGAACGTCGCAGTTCCAGTGGCTGGGCAGGTGCCGTCGATGGTGTAGGTCAGCTCCCAGGCTCCTGTTCCCGCCGATTGGGTGTCAAACACGCCATCCGACGTGCAGCAATTGGCGCATGCTGCGGTCCAGTTGCCGCCGTTGGTGACGGGCACCATCACCACTTCGCCGGTGCCCTCGCAGAAACTCTGGTCGTCGATAGCAGCGTCCGGGACGCTTCCAATTTCCACCTCCACGGTGGTCGTCTGTGCACACGGGTTGTCGGACGAATACGTAACGCTCACGATGCCCGGTGAAGCATCTGCTGGGGTCAAATGTCCATTTGCCGACAGGCAGTCCGCGCAGGTTGCTGTCCAATCGCCACTGTACAGGTCGTCGGTTGACAACAACACCGCCGCCGCATCGTTGCACACAAACTCAGGTGCGGTGACTTCCACCGGTTCGGGGGAGCTGAGGCTCACCTCGACTTCAGAGGGCACCATTGGACAGCCGCTGTTCGTGCCGTTCAATGTGTACGTGCCGGCATCCTCGGCTACGGTGGTTGCGATCAACAGCGTCTCACCAGCGAAGGCATCTCCGCCGGGTAAGGTCCATTCCCAGGTGGCATCGGGCAGTGACGCGTTTGGTTCCAACGTTAAGCTGTTTCCTTCGCAAATTTCGATGGGCTCCGGGTCGAGTGGCGCTTGAATCGTTTCCGTCACCACGAGTTCGAACGTGGTCGGCTCAGAAAAGCATGATTCGGCCTCGATGATCAAGGTGTATTCTCCGGCGTCGGAAGGATCCGCATCGGAGTAGGAGGCCGTGCTGTCTCCTTCGAAAATGAGGTCCCCTGCAGCATTTTCCCAAATCCAGTTGTCCGCTGCTGTCAAGGATGTAAACGACCAGTCATCGCCTTCACACAGTGCGTCGATGGGTGCGACCTCCGGGGCAGGCGGCTGTGGGGCGATAAAAAGCTCAAGGGTGTCCGGTAAAATCTCACACTCACCGGCCATGCCGGAAACTACATAAAGTCCCGCATCGTCAACAGTCAGCGGGCCAATGGTGATTTCATCTCCTTCGGCTTCAAACCCATTGGGCCCGACCCATTCATAAGAAGCCTCCAAAATGGGGGAGGCAAACAGATCGGCAGTCTCTCCGGCGCACAATTCATTGTCCGAAGTGAATGTCGAGTGCTGGTAATTGGAGAAATCGCTGAAGTACCCATAGCGAGTCCCTGAGGAGGCGCCACCGTTGATGATGCCGAGGTGGAACTTTGCCGTGCCGTTCACCAGTCGAGAGGCACCGCCTGTGGGGACGAACCCCGATGCGGTGATGTTGGCGTACATCCATTCACCCCCTGTTCCGGGCACATCGCTGAAGTTCACCGCATTGATGTTGCCGGCATTTCCATTGAACGTGAAGTCGCCTTCGGCGCCGGCGGGCACGATGATTTTCATGCCGATGAAGTCATTGCTCGAACGCACAAATGCCACTTCATCGGATCCTGTGCAGGTAATGGGCGGGAGGATGGCGCCGCCAACTTCGCAGCCAAAGCCGGTCATGTGTAGCGCGACCACTGGGGCGCTTGTTTCGTAAAAAGCTGCTGGCGCACTCAAGGTATGTGCATACGTTTCTCCCGCATCAACCGTCCAGACGTTGGTGCCGTTGATGGAAATGGAGGTGTTGTCCTCGGTCCCTAGGATGAAGACCTTGTCCGGGCCATTGAGATTGCCTTTCACAGCGATGTATTCGGTGCCTGCAATGGATACGGGAATGGCTTGGTCACCTAAAATGTCTTGGCAGTTTCCGGGAGGGTAGGCCGAACCCAGCACGCTGTCATCGCTCATGGTGATGGCGATGGGTGCGGTGCTTGTGATGTAGGTGCCGGCGGGGTGGTTTTCAGCTTGGGCGTTGGCCGCACGCAGCGCATACGTTTCCCCTGCATCCAAGGTGATGGTGAAGGGGACACCCGCAGGATAGCCCACGAGTGCGGCAGTGGGCACGACCGTTATTTCGGTATTGTCCTCCGTGGCGACCAGGTCCATGGCCGCTTTGGATTGAGTGTAGTAATTGTCCAGGTAATTCTGGAAGGGTACGTAGAATTCAATACCCAAGGCTGAAGCCCCTTTCAGTGCGAAAATATCCGGGTTGAGGTTGTGGTTGATTTCGTAGTAGGCGGTCACCGGAGCATCCGACGTGATGTGGAGGCCTTGGCTCAAGACCGTATTGAACGGTGTGTTTTCGATGTCGTCAATCCACGGTGTCAAGTCAAGCGTTTGCGTTCCATTGGCCGGTATGTTCAAGGTCTGGGCTGGAAACGTCGGGTTGGCCGGCTGATCGACGGTCACTTCAGCTGCATCGGCCAAGGTCGAAAAGCGCAATAGGATAGGCTGGTCTCCGTGGTTGGCCCACACTTCAGGTGCGGCGAACCAGAACTCCGTGTCCAACTGTCCCATGGCACCTTGAACGCCGCACGTCAGGGCCACGCAGAACGAGAAGAAAGTTCGAAAAAGACGGGCGGTCATGGGGATTGGTGGGGCAATGTCAACGTCGGTGCTTGGTTGTAGACATTAGAAACCAATGCGACTCGAAGATATGGGGAATGCTGATGCAACCCAATAACATAAAAAACGCACCAACCGTTGCATCCGACTGCACGGCTTCTGGATTGCCGAAAGCCCAAATGCCCAGGCCGATGAGCAGCATGGCTCCAGCAGTGAACGGCAGGGCCTTGATCCACAGGTCTTTCGAGGAGAGCCCCAGCCGCTGGCGCAAGTGATGCCAGCCGGAGGCGCTATGCTGTCCGACGAAGTACAAACCGAATGAAAGCAAGACAGGAATCCACGGCGTCAAGCCGATTAAGCCAATGGCGAGCCCCCATGTTAAGTGCTTCATGCGCAAGGCGGCGATGCCACAGGCAATCAGCCCGGCGGTGAACACGAATTGCAATTCCTCTTGTACCTGAAGCAGCCCGTCGAGCGCATTCGAGCCAATGCCCATTTGGCCAATGATGGGGTTGACTTCCTCCACGTGCCAACTCAAGATCATGCCCAATGCAATTGTCCCCCAGGCCATGTGGCCTTTTGAAATTTCCCACCGTTCAAAGTCCGCTTGTCCAAAATGCCAAGCGCTCAGGAGCAAGAAGGCGAGGAGGCCCGCATGCGGAAACATCCACCACAAGCCGAGAATCACAGCAATGGCTAGGAGGTACAGCCCGATGTAAATCCCCGAATGGCGACCGGGTGAACGGTGGCGATGCGTCCATACATCCAGCGCACCATGTGGAATGCCAATCGCCAACAATCCCAACATTAGAATTAATCCAAGGAAAGTGTCCGACCACGTTGCACCAGCCGCATTCAATGCGATGTACGCCGAGGCAAGGGCGATGAGGGCGATGGGACGCGCGTATTCGTTCATCGGACGAGGGTTAAACTGCCCACCAAACGGATGGGCCCCGGTTCGGTATAGGTGGTTGTCCCGTTTTCATCCGTGATGCTCAAATCACCTTCGTCGCGGTTGATGACGACCTCGTAATAGTAGGTGCCTTCAGCGGCCTCATCCGGAGTGGGCTCCCATCCTGCGGCATTGCCGAAGTCTTGCGACTCGTACACCACTTGTCCCCATCGGTTGAAGATTCGACACGTGCTGAAGGGGAAATAGGTCAGATCAGGCAAAGCGAACCGTTCGTTCTGCGCATCCTGGTTGGGCGAGATGACATTGGGGACCACCAACGCGCACAGCACCGTCGTCACATCGAATGTACCCTCGGCCGTCAAGTTGCACGGCGCCCCCGTGTTCAAAAAGGCGGTATACACGCCATCGTACAAGGCCACCATCCCAGGGCCTTCGCCGAATTCAATGGTGTTTTCATCGCTGTCGGTAAACGTCCACTCCACAGCATACAGGGGATCCCATTCCGGCAAATCCAAAGCGGGTGTGTTGTCCGGGCAATGCTCCACTTCGATGGGACCAAAATTGGCCGCAATGATTTCAGGCAACGGAGCAACTTCGAGCTCAGCGGTCACCACGGGAGAAGGGCAATTGGAGGCCACCACATACGCTTCATACGTTCCGGCCCCGCCCAACGGAACAGCGTTCAACGGCCATGTCGCTCCGGAGAAATTGCCCCAATAAGGATGGAACCACTGAATGGTGCCCTCGCCGCCGGCTTCAGCACTCAACGACCAATCGGATCCTTCACAGATTTCCGTGAACCCGCTCAGGACGGGAGGTGCGGGAGTCGGGAAGACTTCCAAGAAAACCGAATCTGGATTCATGGGGCACGTGCCAACAGCACCGTTGACGACGTACCAGCCGGATTCTCCGGGCTGGGCGTTATTCAGCGTGAATGCCTGTGCATTGGAGGCAAACCCATCCGGTCCGCTCCACGACCAAGCGGTGCCATCGGGACCGCTGCCGTCCAGCATCCATTCGTCGCCTTGACAGATTTGATCGGCATCAATGGGCGCGCCGTTGGCGTCAAGAATGTCCAGATCTTGCGGAGGGACGAGGTTGAAGTCAAACGGGACCGGCCCCGCAATGCACCCAAGGTAATCCACGCTCACCCCATAGGTTTGGGCATCTTCCCAATCTGCGTCAGCTATCACCCAAGGGTTTCCCGAACCAAGGCTGTCGCCATTGGCATTGAACCACGTCACGTCGGCTGCTCCTTCTGATGTGTAGATCGCTGAGAATATGGCCTCGTTGCCAAGACAAACCGCCGGGGCGTCCACCGCCTCGATGACGGGGTTTTCAATCACCTCGACCCAGCTCGAATCCGGCACCAGCGGGCATCCCTCGGCTTCGCCCTGCACGGTATACCAGCCGGAGTCGTCGGGTTGGCTGTTGTTGACTTGAATTCCCAGTTGGTTGCCCATGGCCTGGCCTCCTGGGTTGGTCCACGTATATGTGGCGCCAGCAATGGGCTCGGCTTCAAGGGTGAAATTCTCCCCTTGGCACCAACCAGCGTTTTCGCTGTCGATGTTGAGCGACTGCTGGGGCGTAACTTCCACGTCCCACAAGGTCGGCGGGGACAAGCAGCCTTGGTCGTTGATGACCAGGGTATAAATGCCATCGTGGTCGAGGGTCACCGCGGTTTCCGAGATGCTCTCGGCGCTGGGGTAAAAACCATCGGGCCCGGACCATTGGTACTGCACCGTTTCCAACGAATCGGTCGTCAGCATCAGTGGAGCCCCTTCGCACACGACCGAGTCACCGGAGATTACGGGGGCCTCGGGGAAGGGATACACCAGTAGGTTCAAGGTGTCGTTTTCGATGGGACACGCGCCTAAGAATCCGGATACCACGTATTCGCCAGCGTCGTCTAGTCCCACTTCACCAAACGGAAAGGGATTGCCTTGACCCGAGAATCCGTTTGGTCCTGTCCAGTCGTAGGTCGCGCCGAGGAGCAGGTTGTATTCCAAGTCGAGCTCATCGCCTTCGCAGAGGGTGTTGTCGTCGACTTGAACGACGTAGGCTTGGGCGGCGTAATTGCTGAAATAGCCATAGCGTGTGCCCGAGGAGGCGCCCCCATTGATGATGCCGAGGTGAAAGGTCGAACTTGAGTTGTACAATCGGGATGCAGACAACTGGGGTACGAACGATGACGCCGTGATGTTGGCGTATTTCCATTCCCCATCCGTCCCCGGTACATCGCTGAATTGGCTCGCGTTGATCAAGGCGGGGTTTCCGTTGAATTCGAAATCCCCCTCGCCGCCCGAAGGGACCAAGATTTTCAACCCCATGAATTCATTGGTGGAACGGATGAAGGCCACTTCCTGTGAACCGGTGCATACGATGGGAGGTAACAGGGCGCCGCCGACTTCGCAGCCGAATCCGGTCAAGTGCAATGCGTAAACCGGACTGCTCGCCTCATAATATGCTGAGTTGGCGTACAGCGTGTGCGTGTAGATGGAAGTCAGTGTGTTCAAGGTGGTGACCACGTTTCCGTTGACGGAGATGGTGGTGTTCGGTTCGGTGGGGATGAAAAACACCTTGTCTGGTCCATTGAGGTTGCCTTTGATGGCGATGTACTCCGTGCCCACGATTTCCACGGGAACTATTTGGTCGCCGAAGAGGTCCGCACAGCCACCGTAGGGCGTTCCGTTGAGGGAGTCGTCGCTGATGGTGATGGCAATGGGCTTGTCTGAGTTGACGACAGTTCCAAACGGGTGCTGGCTTGCTGCTGTGGATGTCGCCCGACCGCTCCACGTTTCACCGGCATCAAGGGTGATGGTGAAGGTTACATTTTGCGGGTGCCCGACGATGGGTTTTCGCGGGGTGATTTCAATCGTGGTGTTGTCCTCCGTGGCCACAATGTCAAATCCTGCAGGTGACTGCGTGTAGCCGTTGTTCAAGTAATTCTGAAAGGGGACGTAGAAGGCCGTGCCGAGTGCATTTGCCCCTTTCAATGCGTAGATGTCTGGGTTGAGGTTGTTGGAAGGGTTGACCTCATAATAGGCTTGAATCAGGGAGGTGGAGCTGATTTTAATGCCCTTGTTCAGCACGGTGTTCGCAGGTTTGTTTTCGACCTGTGCCAGCCATGGAGCCAAGCTTAGCGAGCTTACACTGTTGGCCGGAACCGAGATGGTTTGGGTGGGAAAGGCGCCGTTGGCCGGTTGTTCGACCGTGACAATCGCCGACTGATCGAACGTCGCAAAACGCAGCAGGGTGGGGCTGTCGCCGTGGTTTGCCCATACCTCTGGGGCGACAAACCAGAACTCGGTATCAACCTGTGCGTGCACGCGACCCAACCCACTGAGCAAGCAGGCCATCAGCACGAAGTGCAGCTGTAGGGTTAGCCGTTTCACATTCAAGTCAATCAATTGGTTGGAGCAAGGTAATTATTTCAACGCAACGAAAATGCGTTTGCTCCCGTATACCGGACCAGAAAAGAATCCCATGGCTTACCTCTGGAACCCCAACGCCCTCCCACAATTTGACAACGACACGCTGATTTTGCGCATTCCGGCTTCCGGATTGTTTGCCCGCGTTTCGGGTCCAATTGTGGAGTTGCTCAGTCAACTGCCATTCTCAGATGTTGACGCCGCTGCCGCTACTTGGCAGGAACGGTGCAGCCGTGCAGACCTAGAGGCCCAAAGCGCTAGCATTATTTGGCACGAATTGATCGACCTTGGAGCCATTCGGGAAGTACAGTTTGACAAGCCGTTGAACCCCGCACCGGAAGGGCAGTGGATTCAGCTTGATGCGAGTCAACTCCATTCGCGGCTTCATCGGTTCATGGGCGCTCAGGGATTCCTCGCTGACGACGACGTCCTCCACGTAGGGGCGTAAAACAGGCGGTTGGCCGCGTATCTTCGTCCAAAATTTGTTCGCATGTTTGGACGCCTCTCCCTCTCGATTAGAAGTTTTGGGTTTGTAGCCTTGGCCATTTCGCTTTTTTCATGCGAAGGCAACACCCGACTTGAGTGGAACCTGCAAAACCACTCCTCAGAAGATGTATATGTAGTGCACAAGGCCTGGGACTACACTTCCATTCCGCCTGATACGGTATCCGTCGCTGCAGGAGAGACCTACCTGCTTGGGGTCAATGACATTCTCGGCGGCAATTCCATTCCTTGGGATCCGGCGAGTTTCATTGACACGCTGTTCGTGACTTCCGCAACTGGAGCATTGTGCATCAAGGATTGGACAGACACCGAAAATTGGGGAATTGTGAGCCAGGAAGAACGTCGCATCCCGTCCAATTGGTCACACACCTATTTCTTTCGCGTCGAGGACGCCGACTTTTAACGCCACTTGAGGTGTTTGATCGACCGACCTTCAGATTGAATTTCCTTGAGGGAGTCAATGCCAATGCGGATGTGTTCGTCCACAAAGGATGCCGTGACTTTTGCGTCGCTGGCATCGGTTTTCACGCCTGACGGGGTCATGGGCTCGTCGCTCACGAGCAGCAACGCTCCGACGGACAATCGGTTCGCGAATCCCACACTGAACAGGGTGGCCGTCTCCATGTCAATGGCTTGCGCCCGCGTACTGCGCAGGTAGGCTTTGAACGCATCGTCGTGTTCCCACACCCGGCGGTTGGTGGTGTATACTGACCCCGTATAGTAATCCCGGTTGTAATCCCGAACGGTTGAGGAGATGGCGCGTTGCAAAGCAAAGCTCGGCAAGGCCGGGACCTCAGGGGGGAAATAGTCGTTGGACGTACCCTCGCCGCGAATCCCGGCCAACGGCAGGATGAGGTCACCGATGCGGTTTTTTTCTTTCAAGGCTCCGCATTTACCCAAGAAGAGTACGGCCTTTGGGGCGATCGCCGAAAGCAGGTCCATAACCGTGGCTGCGTTGGCACTGCCCATTCCGAAGTTGATCATGGTGGTGTCGTCTGACGTCGCGCAAGGCATGGCTTTCTCTCGGCCGACAATTTCACATCCATTCCATTCGGCGAACTTCTCTAAATAATTGCTGAAGTTGGTCAGGAGGATGTGGCTTCCGAAATCATCCAACTGCATGCCGGTGTAACGCGGCAGCCAATTGGTTACGATGTCTTGTTTCGTTCGCATGATGCCAAGGTAACGCATCCCGGACCAATTAAATTTTCTTTACTTGCGAATATGATTCAACGCATTGAACGGTCCTTTCACCTCGAGGAATGGCGAGCGGACGAGCTACCACCAAGCGATTTAGAGCTGCTCCAGTCTGCGCACAACGCGTGCCAATCGGCCTATTCCCCGTATTCGAAGTTCAATGTGGGATCCGCGGTCCGGTTGGCTTCCGGGACGATTCTGTTGGGCAGCAATCAGGAAAATGCGGCCTATCCGAGTGGATTGTGTGCCGAGCGCGTTGCTTTTTTTGCCGCGGGCGCGCAGCATCCAGATGATCCCATCGTCGCCGCCGCAGTTGTTACCGACAGCACCATGCCCGTGCTAGATTTTTCACCGTGTGGCGGTTGCCGACAAGTGATGCTCGAGACAGAAGACCGACAGGGCGCGCCGATTCGATTGTTGATGCAGACGGGCGCGTCAAACGTGCTGGTATCAGCGGACGTGTCCCAGTTCTTGCCCTTGTCCTTCAGGCTGCCCGCCCGCCGCAACCCTTAAGCCCGGTTTGACGTATACCGCAGCATGCGGTGTTCAAACCACAAGGACTATGTACGTCGGGTGTGCTCAGGATTGCTCTTGGCCATCGCCTTAACGTATCCTGTGGTGAACTTTGGCCAGCATTCCTGGCACGCGATTCAATTTGATGCTGGCACTGGTTTCGCCATCAATCCAGTGCAATCGACTGCTCCGGCGTCTACCCGTTCCTCTGTCGCTTCGCTGAAGGGCTGGGGCCACGAGCGTATCGGGCTGAATGCGCTGCACTGGAGGGGCGCAATTGACCGGCAGGTGTATGCGGGTCAACCTGATGCCAATCAATTTCGGCTGGACATCAGCACGGGCTTGCGTCGTGCCCTCAACGAGCACGTGGAAACCGGCATCGAAGTCAGCGCATTCCAAGGAACGAGTTGGGAACGAAACTTGCGCTTTCAAGAGGAATGGCGCGCCTTTGCTGCTGGAAGCTGGAGTGGGCGGTGGTGGATGGCCCTGCGAAATGAAGGGCGAACAGGCAGGCTTTACGTCGAGAAGCACACATGGAACTATGCTTCCAATGGTGGTTTTGATCGCGGCGAGTTCAAGGTGGGGGCGGAATTGCGCTTTCCCATTCTAACCCGGGTTCGGGGACAGGTTCGCTTGAACAAAATTGGCCAGCGCCGCACGCATCACCTCGCGGATTTGGTCGTGGTGGTTCATCACCAAGAGTTGCAATTTCACAATTGGGCCATGCGCGAAGGACCGGTTGGAAACGGAATTGACTTTCGTTCTGCGGCGAGCGCTGCCGCTGGAGAAGGATGGCAAGGATATAGGCTGTGGACAGAGACCGAGGGAACCGTACGTTTCGAGCTCACTGAGCACCGCGGCCTTCGCGGAGGCATCGATGTGGGATACATGCACCGGGTAGATGCGGTACGCGGTACGTACAACCAGGATCGAACGTTGATGGCCGTCTGGGTGGCGGGGGCGCATGGCGCATGGGCAGGAAAATTGCGCGGTACTTGGCATGGTGTGCACAATTCGGGCCAGTCGGTCTACAGTGAGGCAGGTTGGGATTCTTACCGCTACAACCATACGGTGTGTGAAGGACGATTGGAGCGGACCATCTGCGGGGATGTTGGGGGCTTCGTCGCCGGAGGGTGGCAAGTTTGGCGCTCTAACGCTATGCCGATTGGCTGGTACCAGCGATCGGATTGGACCGCTGCTTGGCTGCGCTGCGGCGTGGTGTGGCAAGCGTCAACTGCTCCACGATGGGAGCGGCACCGCGCTTTGAAGCGCAGAATGGCGTTTGAGTAGCCGACATTCTTCGGATGCATTGTAGATTCGTTGCCATGACAGTGATGATGAGTCTCGTGGGCATGGTCGTTCTAGTTGGGATTGCTTTTGCAGCCTCACACAATCGAAAGGCCATCCAATTGCGTACGGTGTTGGGAGCGTTTGCCATCCAATTGTTTTTCGGGGCCTTCGTCCTTTATTTCCCCTTTGGTAAGTCGCTTTTGATCTCCCTTTCCCAGGGCGTGCAACGGGTGATTGATTACGGAAACGATGGCATCACCTTCATTTTTGGAGGCCTCAACTCGGATCAGATGTTCGAGCTCTTCGGAGGATCCGGCTTTGTCTTCGCAGTCCGTGTCCTTCCGGTCATTATTTTCTTCTCATCCCTGATCGCGGTGCTCTACCACATCGGTATCATGCAGTGGGTCATCAACGTGCTGGGCGGTGGATTGCGCCGGGCGTTAGGCACGTCGCGAGCGGAATCGCTCTCGGCCACGGCCAACATCTTTGTAGGGCAAACGGAAGCGCCGCTCGTCGTGCGGCCGTTCATCAAGAACATGACTTCCTCCGAGCTCTTTGCGGTGATGGTGGGGGGCTTGGCCTCAGTCGCGGGGTCGGTGCTTGCGGGGTACGCATCCCTTGGCGTGCCACTGGAGTACTTGATTGCTGCCTCGTTCATGGCAGCCCCGGGTGGTTTGTTGTTTGCCAAGCTCATTTACCCGGAGACGGAGGAGCCCAAGGAGGCATTGACGACGGAAGAGATGAACGAGGAGTTGGATGGCCAGTCGGTGAATGTCATCGATGCGGCGGCGAATGGAGCGGCTTCCGGTCTCAAGCTGGCGATGAATGTCGGTGCGATGTTGCTGGCCTTTGTGGGGTTGATTGCGCTCGTCAACGGACTTTTCAGCGGCATCGGAGGATTGTTCAATCACCCGGAATTAACCCTCGAATTGATTTTGGGGTACGTCTTCGCGCCATTGGCGTTTTTGATTGGTGTGCCGTGGCATGAAGCCATCGTGGCCGGTTCCTTCATTGGCCAAAAACTCATCGTCAACGAATTCGTGGCGTACTTGAATTTCGCGCCCTATCTGGCTGAAGGCGCCGAGGTGGTCCTGACCGAGAAAACCAAAGCCATCGTCTCGTTCGCCCTCTGTGGGTTTGCCAACTTGTCGTCCATTGCCATCCTGTTGGGCGGATTGGGGTCGTTGGCCCCATCGCGCCGCCAAGACATTGCACGCTTTGGCCTGAAGGCCGTACTCGCGGCGACCTTGTCCAACCTCATGTCGGCAACCATTGCAGGGCTGTTCTTGTCGCTCTAAACCGCTGAAAATTCGCCATGTTGATCCCCGAAATCATACGAAAGAAGCGGGATGGCCATGCTTTGACAACGGCTGAAATCCAGCGTTTTATACAAGGGGTGACGGAAGGAGAAGTGACGGACGCGCAGATTGCGGCCTTCGCCATGGCCTCGATTTTTCAAGACATCTCGTACCGTGAGCGTACGGACCTCACGTTGGCCATGCGCGATTCCGGCAAGGTGCTCAGCTGGGATGCTGAACGATTGGGAGGACCTATCCTAGACAAACATTCGACAGGAGGCGTGGGTGATACGGTCTCCTTTGTGCTGGCTCCGATTTTGGCTGCGTGTGGGGGTTTTGTGCCCATGATCGCTGGTCGGGGATTGGCGCACACGGGCGGCACAATTGACAAGCTGGAATCCATCCCAGGCTACAACACCGCTCCGGACGAGTCGACCTTCCGCCAAGCGGTCGAGCGCTGCGGATTCGCCATCGCCGGCCAAACCGATGATTTTGCACCGGCTGACCGTCGAATGTACGCTACCCGTGATGTGACGGCCACAGTGGAACAATATGGATTGATCACAGCCAGCATTCTGTCGAAGAAACTTGCGGCAGGCCTGGGGTCTTTGGTGATGGACATCAAGGTCGGGAACGGCGCATTCATGACAGACATGACCGTAGCACGTGAGTTGTCGGACTCGCTCTGCGCAGTGGGAACCCAAGCCGGGATGCCCACCGAAGCGTTGCTCACCGATATGAACCAGCCGCTGGCAGATGCCGCTGGCAACGGCCTCGAGGTAAAAGAGGCCATGCGCTTATTGCGGGGTGAAATCACGGAAGGAAGGCTGCATGAGGTGACCAAGGCACTGGCGATTCGAAATGGTTGCCTTTCCGGATTGTTTACCTCTGAGAGCGACGGGGCGAGCGCAGTGGATCGCGTGCTGTCGGATGGAACAGCAGCAGAGTGTTTCGCTCAATCCATCGCAGCGATGGGCGGACCAGCGGATTTGCTGTCCAATCCGAAGCACCTGGCGAATGCGCCCGTGGTTCGTCCCGTGTTAGCTGCAGAAGAAAATTGGGGCCAATCCCTCGCGGGCGTCGATACCCGCGAATTGGGTTTGGCGGTGGTGGATTTGGGCGGTGGCCGTACCCAAGCTGGCCAATCCGTCGAACATTCTGTCGGATGTTCCGGATGGATGCGCCAAGGTTCTGTGGCCGATGCCCAAACACCATTGGCTGTCATCCACGCAAGATCCGAGGCCGATTATGAGCGTGCGGCGCACCGTATCCGGAGTGCCTTCTATTTTTCAGAAAAAGCGCAAACGACAGCGGAACCCGTTGTCATCGAACACCGCACCGCCTAAGTTTGCGGCATGGTAAAGGTCAAGGTATTCGACTCTTCAGCAGCCAAGGCGTCCAAGCGTCAGGTCTTGGAAGCGCCCGCTACCGATGCAGGGGCATTTTATGACGTGGTAGACTCGCGTCGAAGCGTTCGGATTTATTCGGACGATCCCGTGCCAGAGGAGGTGGTGCGACGGGCGATGGATGCGGCATTGAAAGCCCCCAACTCCTCCAATCTCCAGGTATGGGAAATCCACTGGGTGCGCTCTGCTGAGAAAAAGGCGAAACTGGCCGAGTACTGCCTAGGCCAACCGGCGGCAACCACGGCGCAAGAATTGTTTGTTTTTGTCGCCCGCCCAGATTTATGGCGACGCAACAACGACCGCATGATTGCGCACCTGCGATCCAATCCCAAGACCCCCGAAAAAGCCTTCCAATACTTCGAGAAAATCACCAAGTTGGTCTACAACCAAGGACCGCTGGGCATTTTCCGGCCGTTCAAATGGATTTGGTTCACGGTCCGGGGATGGGGTCAGCCCACTCCTCGCGAGCCCATCAGCCTGGCGCACATGGACGTCTGGGCCCACAAGACGACCGCCTTGGCGTGCCAGACCTTCATGCTGGCGGCGAGGGCGGAGGGCTTCGACTCCTGTCCCATGGAAGGGTTGGATTCGATGCGGGTGAAACAGCTACTCGGTTTGCCGCGTCGCGCCGGAATTACCATGGCCATTTCCATGGGAAAACGCGCTGAGGGCGGCATCTACAATGAGCGGTTCCGGTTCCCGCAAGACGACTTCATTCACGAACACTAGTCAGCGATGGATTGGTTGATCAGCCTTATCATGCTTGTTGCCCTCGAGGCGGTATTGGGCATCGATAATTTGCTCTACATCGCCATCGAATCCGGTCGAGTGAAACCGGCAGAACGAACTCGTGTTCAGCGAATTGGCATCTTAGGAGCCGTGGTGATGCGGGTGGCGTTGCTGCTGCTGCTCGTTCAATTGATTGAGTGGTTTCAAAAGCCCTTCGCTGCGGTGAATTGGGAAGGGGTAGTTGAAGCATCGTTCAACGGCCATAGCATCATCGCGATGGCGGGTGGCGGGTTCATCGTTTACACGGCTGTCAAGGAAGTTTGGCATATGCTCGCTGGTGATTTGAGTGCACATGCTGAGGCGACTGCACCCAAGTCGGCTCGCTCTGCGATCATGGCCATGGTGCTCATGAACGTGGTGTTTTCTTTCGACAGCGTTCTAACGGCCATAGCGCTGACCGACAACATGGCGGTCATGGTGGTTAGCATTCTGTTGAGCGGCGTGGTGATGCTGTTGCTCGCCAACCGCGTGGCGGCGTTCCTAAAGAAAAACCGAGCATACGAAGTGCTCGGTTTGTTCATTTTGTTGCTGGTTGGGGTGATGTTGCTTTCCGAAGGCGGTCACTTGGCTCATTTGACCTTGTTCGGCGGCGAGGTGCATGCACTGAACAAGACCACCTTCTATTTCGCGGTGTCCGTCCTTATCGCTGTGGACCTCGTTCAATCGCGTTACCAAAAACGCTTGGCCAACGCTCAGGAATCCGCCTCTGAAGAGTAGCCGGAGTTGTGCACGTTCGTGACCGCGCGCCCCGAAGGGTCGACCACGTTTTTTAGGCTTTCATTCCACTCCAGGGCCTTCTCAGTTGAGCAGGCTACAGACTTGCCGCCAGGAACGGAATTCGCAGCAGCGGCCGTGGGGAAGTGCTTTTCAAAAATGGTGCGGTAGAAGTACCCTTCCTTGGTTGCTGGCGGATTGATTGGGAATCGAACGGAAGCACGCTCCATTTCTTCATCGCTGACCAAGCGTTCTGCGTGGTCTTTCAACCCATCGATCCAGCCGTAGACGACACCGTCAGAGAACTGCTCCTTCTGTCGCCACAGGACTTCATCGGGAATGAGGCCCTCAAACGATTCGCGGATGATGTGCTTTTCGATTTTACCCTTGCCGCCCATTTTCGCAGCGGGGTCAAGGTTCATGGCGTAGTTGACAAACGGCTTGTGCAGGAATGGCACGCGCGTTTCAATGCCCCACGCCATCATGGATTTATTCGCTCGCGAACAATCGTACTTGTTCAACGCCAGAACTTTTCGCACAGATTCCTCATGGAATTCCTTGGCGTCGGGCGCCATGTGGAAGTACAGGTAGCCACCGAACAGCTCGTCTGCGCCTTCTCCGCTCAAAACCATCTTGATGCCCATGGCTTTGATTTGGCGCGCCATCAAGTACATGGGCGTGGAAGCCCGGATGGTGGTGACGTCGTACGTTTCAATGTGCTTAATGACATCTTCAAGGGCGTCTAGGCCTTCTTGAATGGTGAATACAAGTGGGTGGTGAATCGTGCCGATGTGGTCCGCCACTTTTTGGGCCGCAGCGACATCCGGACTGCCTTCGAGGCCGATGCTGAAGCTGTGCACTTGGGGCCACCAAGCATCTGAATTGTCTTCGTCGTCCACGCGCTTTTGCGAGAAGTTCTTGGCAACGGCTGCGATGACCGAAGAGTCAAGTCCGCCGCTGATGAGAAGGCCATAAGGCACGTCGCCCATCAAATGCGATTTGACGCTCTGTTCAAGCGCGGCGCGCAATTCTCCCTTTTTGTAAGCCTGCTTTGGAGCGGTTTCCCAATCCATCCAATCCTCGGTGTAATACCGTTCGGGTGCAGCATCTGCTGATGACCAAACGTGCCCGGGAGGGAATTCACTTACATCCTCGCACAAGGGTTCGATGCCCTTCATTTCGGATGCCACCATCAAAGCACCATCGGCGGTGTGGCCGTAATAGAGCGGAATGATTCCGATGGGGTCGCGCCCAATCAGCCAAGCGTCTTTTTCGACGTCGTAGAGCACGAAGGCGAACATGCCCTCCAAATGGTGGGCAAGATCGCTACCATGTTCCCGGTACAAGCTGAGGATGACTTCGCAGTCGCTGCCGGTTTGGTAGGGGAATGAAGTCGTTTGCGCTCGGAGTGATTTGTGGTTGTAGATTTCACCATTGACAGCGAGTGCCGTTCCAGTCATCGGGTCCAGCAGGGGCTGGGCGCCGCTGGTGACATCCACGATGGCGAGGCGTTCATGCGCGAGCAGGGCACGCTCGTGCTGGAATACACCGGACCAATCGGGGCCGCGGTGACGTTGCCTTTTGGAGATGGAGAGTGCAGCTGCCCGAAGATCATCGGCGGGGGCATCGGCGTTCAAAATCGCTGTAATCGAACACATGGTCAATCTTTTCTTTGCCTTGGCTACGAAAGAGGCGGGGCAGATGTTGCGATTTGGTCCATCAAATTCACCGGCCGGGTGATACCTTTGAGCAACCTCAGAAATTTTGATCCCATGGTATGGAAACCTCAACTCACATTGCTGGACATTTTGTTAGGCTTCAGCGCGTCCCTTATTGGACAGATCGCGTCCGATGAAACTCCGTTTATCGAGCACGAAATTTTGATCATGTTGGCCAGCGA